>JAZUQI010000092.1:0-2400 GCA_045605625.1 Clostridia bacterium | reverse complement strand
GAACGAAGAAGGCGCCTATTTCATTTATGAAATGGCCATCTCCGAAGAAGATTACAACAAGCTGGTTCCCGGCACCAAGATTCTGGTGAAGGGCTACAAGGCCGAATGGGCCGGCGAAGTGGAAATCGTGGATGCCACCTTTGAAATCCTGGAAGGCGAATACATTGCCGAACCCATCGTGGTTACCTCCCTGCTGGGCAACGACAAGCTGATGAAGTATCAGAACCAGCTGGCTTCCTTCAACAGCGTTACCATCGAAAAGGTGGAATACAAGAACGGCGAACCCGGTGATGATATCTACGTCACCATCGCCCATAACGGCAACACCTATGATTTCTGCGTGGAACGTTACCTCACCGGCCCCGAAACCGAAGTGTACCAGACCGTTGGCACCCTGCATGCCGGCGACGTGGTGGATATTGAAGGTTTCCTGTAGTGGTACAATGGCGTGAACACCCATATCACCAAGGTGACCGTGGTTTCCTGCGTGGAACCTGCTGCTGAAGAAGTGGTGGAAGAAGTGGCGGAAGCCGTGGAAGAAAAGGCTGAAGAAGCTGTGGCTGCCGTGGAAGAAACCGTAGCCGCCGTGGAAGAAACCGCTGAAGAAACTGTGGCTGCTGTGGAAGAAGCCGTGGAAGCCGTTGTGGAAGAAGTGGCTGCCCCCGCTGCCGTAACCAATTATGCCGATTACGTGGCCGCCGCCCTGGATACCCCCGTGGAAGTGGAAACCTATGTGCAGGCCAAGCAGTCCTGGTGGGATAACAAGGGCACTTTCTACACCCAGAACGAAGAAGGCGCTTACTTCATTTATGAAATGGCCATCTCCGAAGAAGATTACAACAAGCTGGTTCCCGGCACCAAGATTCTGGTGAAGGGCTACAAGGCTGAATGGGCCGGCGAAGTGGAAATCGTGGATGCCACCTTTGAAATCCTGGAAGGCGAATACATTGCTGAAGCCAAGGATCTCACCGATAAGCTGGGCACCGAAGAACTGGTGAATTACCAGAACCAGCTGGCCCTCTTCAAGGGCATGACCGTGGACGCCATCGAATATAAGAACGGCGAACCCGGTGATGACATCTATGTCACCCTCAGCCTGAACGGCACCCAGTACAGCTTCTGCGTGGAACGTTACCTCACCGGCCCCGAAACCGAAGTGTACACCGCTGTTGGCAATCTGCATGCCGGCGACGTGGTGGACGTGGAAGGCTTTGTGTACTGGTACAATGGTGTGAACACTCACATCACCAAGGTGACCGAAGTTTCCTGCACCGCTGAATAATTTGCAAAACCAATAACCTTGTGGCGTCTTCCCGAAAGCAGGAGGGCGCCACAAGCATATCCGGAGGAAAAAATGGCGAAAATTTTGTTGTTCCCCGGCATGGAAATGACGGCGGAAATGGCCCTGAGCCTGGATGTGGAACAGTATTCCAAGGATGAACTGGAAAGCATGCTGCCCCTGATTGAAAAGGTATACGACGCCCTGCAGGAAGAGGAACCGGAGGATATCGAAAGCCAGGAATACTATGAATGGGCAGAACGGATGGAAGCGCTGGATGACGTGATGGACGAAATCCAGGATGCGCTGGAAGAATAAGGCCACCGGAAGCAAAAGGGGGAAAGGAAAATGATTGGGCAGGTGAAGGAAAGCCAATTGGCGGAATGCGTGCAGGTGATTAGGGATAGCTTCCAAACCGTGGCGGATACCTTTGGCTTCACCGTGGAAAATGCGTCCAGGTTTACCGCCTTTGCCACCACTTTGGACCGGCTCAATTGGCAGATGCACGGGGAAAAGCGGCCCATGTTTGCCTGCATGGAAGAAAACCGGGTGGTGGGCTATTATTCCCTGCTGATGCAGGAGGGGGAAGAATGCGAACTGAATAACCTGTGCGTGTTGCCGTCCCATCGGCATCAAGGCATCGGGGAGCAGCTTCTGCACCACGCCTTCCAAACGGCCCGGGAAATGCATTGCCGGAAAATGCACATCGGTATTGTGGAGGAAAATCAGCTGCTGCGCAAATGGTATGAATCCTTCGGCTTCGTCCATACCGGCACCCGGAAGTTCGATGCCTTTCCCTTTACATGTGGGTATATGGAGAAGGAGCTGTGAGGGGGAAGGGAATGCGGAATGCAGAATGCAGAATTCAGAATGAAGAATTCAGAATTTAGAGTGCTCTGTTATTTTGCTTTGATCCAAATTCTCCGAATCTTGCCTTTCCGCTGACACACCCCAAAAGCCTTCCTCTGGAGGGGAAGGTGGCCGCCGCAGGCGGACGGATGAGGTGGAAAAGCACATCCAAGAAAAAAAGCAGGGAGAGATGCCGTTTCCCTGCTTTTCGTATGTTTTTCCCTTTTCTCACTTTGCATGGAGGAATTCCCCGCCTTGTCTTTGCCTTCACT
>JAZUQI010000091.1:0-5520 GCA_045605625.1 Clostridia bacterium | reverse complement strand
CCCCCCTTTACCCGAATGCGGATTTCATCCGTTTCATAGGCAATCAGCCCCCGGTGCTGCTCCACCAGCATTTCTTCCCGTCCCACCAGCACCACCCGGCTTTTATCCCCTTTCACTTCCGCCGGAAGAAAATCCAACATGCCCATCTTTCCATCGCCTCCCTGGGCCAATGTATGCGGAAAAAGCCAAAAAAAGAAACAGCCGCCGCTTGTTGCAGCGGCAGCTGCTTGCTTTTGTGATTCTTATTTGATGGTGAAAGGCTGAATATCCTGCACCAGATCATCACAATCATCCGTGTACACATCCAGCGTGATGGGCTTGGACAGATCCAGGCTGAAAATGCCCAGAATGGATTTGGCATCCACCACATGGCGGCCTGCACGCAGGTCCACTTCGTAAGGATAGCGGTTCACGGTATTCACGAAGGCTTTCACTTCTTCAGCATAGCTGAGCTTGATGGGAATGGATTTCATGGATAACGCACCTCCTTGATGTTACTTTCATTATATCCTTTTTACCCTCAAAATGCAAGACAGGAAACGGGATAAAATCGCTTTCCGTCAAAAAAGAGATGCACCCAAGCAGGCGAAAATTTCACATGCCGCTTTCTCCAGCGTTTCACTGAATACATCATTCTTTCCTCAGCTCAGCTTCGCAAGGCTATCTTTCATCCGGCGGATGGTTTCATCCTTGCCCAGCAGATAGGCAATTTCGAAAGCGCCGCCGGGGGTATTGGCCTGGCCGGAAATGGCAATGCGCAGGGGCCACAAAACGGCGCCGTTCTTCTTGCCGCTTTCCTGAATGGCCGCCATCACGATATCGTGAATGTTCTGCTCGCTCCAGTCCTCAATGGCTTCCATCACGGGCAATACCAGTTCCAGGTTTTCCTTGGCCACCTGGGCATCGCACTTCATTTTCTTATGGAAATAAAGTTCATCGGAAAATTCCGGCATTTCCCCAAGGAAGCGGATCATATCCGGAATGCGGTTAAACACTTCTGTGCGGCTCTGCATCAGTTCCGCCAGCCGCTTATAATCCATGCCTTTCCCGGCCAGCACCTTGTCAAACCAGGGGGTGGCCATCTTGAGGTAAGCATCAAAATCCATCTTGGCGATGTACTGGGCGTTCATCCAGTCCAGCTTATTCACGTCAAAAATGCCGGGGGAATTATTCAGCCGGTGCACGTCAAACACATCCACCAGTTCATCCATGGTGAAAAATTCCCGGTCATCCCCGGGGTTCCAGCCCACCAGCGCCAGGTAATTGATCAGCGCTTCCTTCAGGTAACCCTTATCAATGAAATCGCTGTAATAGGCATCGCCGTCACGCTTGGACAGCTTATGCTGGGCATCCCGCATCACGGTGGTCAGGTGGATATATTCGGGAATATCCCAGCCGAAAGCGTTGTACAAAAGGTTATACTTGGGGGTGGAGGAAAGGTATTCCATGCCGCGCATCACGTGGGTGATGCCCATCAGATGGTCGTCAATTACGTTGGCGAAGTTATAGGTGGGCATGCCGTCCTGCTTGATCAGCACCATATCGTCCAGCGTATCGTTGGGGAAGGTGATCTTGCCAAACACCACGTCCTCATAGCTGCTTTCCCCTTCGGTGGGGCAGTTCAGGCGAATCACGTAGGGCACGCCGGCATCCAGCTTCTGCTGCACTTCTTCCTTGGAAAGGTGCATGCAGTGCTTGTCATACTTGAATACTTCGCCCCGGGCTTCCGCAGCGGCACGGCGCTCATCCAACTCTTCCTTGGTGCAGAAGCAGTAATAGGCAGCGCCCTTTTCCACCAGTTCCTTGGCATAGGGCAGGTACATATCCTTCCGGTCGGACTGGATATAGGGGCCAAAATCGCCGCCGATATCGGGGCCTTCGTCCCAATTCATGCCGCAGCCCTTGAGGGTATCGTAAATCACTTCCGTGGCGCCTTCCACGAAACGCTCCTGGTCCGTATCCTCAATGCGCAGGATGAACTTACCCCCGTGCTTCTTGGCAAACAAATAATTATACAGCGCCGTACGCAGGCCGCCCAGGTGCATAAACCCGGTGGGCGACGGCGCAAAACGAGTGCGTACTTCAGTCATTGTTATTCCTCCTGTAAATGTGTATTTTGCGGGGGAGGGTCTTTTGAGTCAAAAGACCCTCCCCCGCACCCCCACCGAAAACCAATTCGGAAGCCTTCCTGTTTCCTTCTTGAAAACATTCTCTCCGTGTTCAGGGTGGGTAGCAATATTTTTCTTAACCCAGCTTGATGCCGTTGAGGCCCACCGTGCGGTTGAACACGGGCAATGCATCCGTGGAATCGGGGTCCTTGCAGAAATAGCCCACCCGGACGAACTGGAACGGCACGCCGTTTTCACAGTTCTTGATGAAGGGTTCGGCCACGCCTTTGAGAACCGTCAGGCTGTTTTTGTTCACCGTCTTGAGGAAATCATAATCGGAACGGGTAAGGGCATTCATTTCTTCCGCTTCTTCCCCTTCGTCCACATCGGCAGCGGCTTCCGCTACGGCTTCTTCAGCCGTTTCTTCCACCTCCCCGTCGTCGCTCAGCAGGGGATCATACAGCCGGGCTTCGAATTCCACCGCATCGGCGGCATTCACCCAGTGCAGCACCTTGCCCTTGATTTTCCGGTTGGCCCCTTCGGTGCCGGAAGCGGAATCAAAGTCCACCGTGCAATACACTTCCACGATGT
The DNA here is from genome assembly GCA_045605625.1 of Clostridia bacterium. Classification (GTDB taxonomy): domain Bacteria; phylum Bacillota; class Clostridia; order Christensenellales; family Aristaeellaceae; genus RUG563. The sequence goes on along the minus strand of JAZUQI010000091.1, from coordinate 2,821 downwards.
TGCCTTCTTCATCCTTCTTGCAGCCTTCGCACTTGACGATGTAAGCGCCCTTCAGCCGCACTTCAAAGCCGGGATACATCCGCTGGAACTTATTGGCCGGCACTTCCATGAAATCTTCCTGATCGATGTAGATTTCCTTGCCAAAGGTTACCGTATGGGTGCCCATTTCCGGGTGCTTGGGATGGTTTTCCATCACCAGTTCCTTGGTTTCCCCTTCGGGCCAGTTGGTGAGCACCACTTTCAAAGGCCGCAAAATGGCCATGGCACGCAGGGCCTTATCATCCAGATCCTGCCGCACGCAGGCTTCCAGCATGGCGGTATCCACCACGGAATCCGCCTTGGAAAGGCCGATACGGCTGACGAAATCCCGAATGGCGGCGGCGGGATAGCCACGGCGGCGCAGGGCGGAAAGGGTGGGCATCCGGGGGTCATCCCAGCCCTTCACATAGCCGCCTTCCACCAGGGCACGCAGTTTGCGCTTGCTCATCACGGTCTGGGTCATATTCAGCCGGGCAAACTCAATCTGCCGGGGCCGGGCAGGCAGCATATTGGCCGCCTTTTCCACCACCCAGTCATACAAAGGCCGGTGAATTTCATATTCCAGGGAGCACAAAGAATGGCTGATGCCTTCCAGCGCATCGCCGATGGGATGGGCAAAATCGTACATGGGATAGATGCACCATTCCTTGCCCGTGCGCCAATGTTCCTTATAAAGGATGCGGTAAATGGCCGGGTCACGCATGACGATATTGGGGGACGCCATATCGATCTTGGCCCGCAGGGTCAGGCTCTTTTCCGGGAATTCGCCGTTTTTCATCCGGCGGAACAAATCCAGGCTTTCTTCCCAGGGCCGATCCCGGAAGGGGCTGTTTTTGCCGGGCTTGGTGAGGGTACCCCGGTATTCCCGCATTTCATCCGGGGTCAGTTCATCCACGTAGGCCAGGCCACGCTTGATCCAGTCTTCCGCAATTTCATAGCACTTATCGTAGTAATCGCTGGCGTAATACAAGCCGCCCGTCCAATGGAAGCCCAGCCAATTGATATCCCGCTTGATGGCTTCCACATATTCGGTGTCTTCCTTGGCCGGGTTGGTATCGTCAAAGCGCAGGTTGCACTTGCCGCCGTATTTTTCGGCGGTCAAAAAGTCCATAATCAGGGCCTTGCAATGGCCGATGTGCATATATCCGTTGGGTTCGGGAGGGAAACGGGTGTGCACTTGCTGGTAACGTCCTTCCTCCAAATCCTGGTCAATGGCGTCCCAGATAAAATTGGTGCGTACAGCTTCGTTTTCCATGTTCCAAAACCTCCTTGTTACAGCTTTCGTTTTCCCGGAAATAACTATTTTTCCGGATTTTATCATTATAACCGTAAGACGTCCAAAAAACAAGCAGAAACAGGGCCTTCTGCCCGGTTTTTTTCCAAAATTATTTTCCTTTTCCAAATGCTGAAAATGTGATACCATAAAGGGGAAAAGGAGGGGTGTATATGCTGTTGATCCGTTCAGGCAGCCAGGATGCGGGCAAACTGCGCCTGCTGTCCCTTTGCCGGGAGTACCAGAAAGTGCTGGTTATCGTGCCGGAGCAATACACCCTGCAAACGGAAAGGGATTTGATCGATGGGCTGAACGCCCCCGGTTTTTTTGATATTGAAGTGTTATCCCCCTCCCGGCTGACGGAAAGGGTGTTTGCCGCCGCCGGGCAGGATGCCCTGACCCGCATCGATGAGAGGGGCAAGCAAATGGCCCTGGCCCGGGTGCTGACGGAAGAAAAAAAGAACCTGAAATATTTTGAATCCGCCGCCGCAAAGCAGGGCTTCATCGCCCGGATGGGCACCTTGATTGCCAGTTTCAAGCAATCCGGCCTCACCGCCGCCCAGCTGAAGGAATATGCTATTTCCCTGCCCGAAGGGGCCAAGAAAGATAAAATGGAAGACCTGGCCCGGATTTTTGCCGCCTACACCGCCCTTTTGCAGGGCCAGTTTGTGGATGGCGAGGACGTAACCGCCAGCATGCTTTCCCGGCTGCCCCAAAGCGGCATTGCCAAGGGCCGTGCCGTATGCCTGTGGGGGTTCGATGTGCTGCTGGGGCAAATGAACCGGCTGCTGTGCGCCCTGTCCCTGGAAAGCCTGCACACGGAAGCTTTGCTGGTGATGGATCATCAAGCCGCCTTTGCCCCGGTGTGGGAAAGTGCGCTGCGGCTGAAAAAAGAGGCGGAGGAAATGGGCATTGCCTGCTCCATCACCCCCCTGCCTCCCTGCAAGCCCAAAAAGGATGCGGCCCTTGCCCACCTGACGGATCAGTTCCTTGTTTCCCCCGGCACGCCCTTCCCATCTCCCACCGATGCCCTGCGGCTGTACGCCGCCCCCACCCCCTATTTTGAGGCCCACTTCATGGCCGGGGAAATGCTGCGGCTGCACGAAAAGGGCATGGCTTTTTCCGATATGGCGGTGGTACTGGGGGATGAAAGCTTTTCCGGCACGCTGCACGAAGTGCTTTCCTCCTACCAGATTCCCTGCTATGTGGGGCAGAAATTACCGGCAGCCCGGCATGGGGCAGCCCGGTTTCTGATTGCCTCCCTGCGGGCCATGGCGGAGGGATACCCGGAAAACGAAATGCTGAACCTGATCAAATCCGGCTATGCGCCCCTTTTGCCCCTGCAATGCTGGCAGCTGGAAAACTATCTGCTTTCCTACGGCATCCGGGGTAAAAAGTGGCTGGTGCCTTTTGATCGGGGCACGGAAGAAGAAAAAGCTGCCGCCGAAGAAGCGCGGCTGCTGCTCATTGCCCCGCTGGAAAATTTACGCCAGGCCATCCGGGCAGACA
>JAZUQI010000090.1:0-3438 GCA_045605625.1 Clostridia bacterium | reverse complement strand
GTCAATCCCTTTTGCTTTCGCAATTCCTGTAATTTTTCGTTCAGTTCCATGATAACCGCACTTTCTGAAATTCGTTTTTTTCATTCTAACACAGCAATAAAAAAACACAAGCCGAATATATAGCTATTCTTTCCTTCATCCATCTGCCAAATGGGATGCGGTGAAGGGCCGCTGCCCTTCGACTGTAATCCGCAGGGGTGGCTTTGCCGCCCCGAGGGCAAAACCTGCCGCTGCCTGTGGCAGATGAAGGCAGGTGAAGGCCCAATGAGGCACAGAGTTCATGCCGCTTGTGCGGCAATGAACGACAATGCCAAATTGTGAGCAGGCGCCCATGGCGCTTCCTCTATCAATTTACGGCCGTAAAAATTGGGTTTGCAGCTTCTGCTAAGAGGCTGCAAACCCATTTTTACAGTAAATGTGATGGGACCGAATGAAAGAGCGTTTACGCACTTTCATTCGCAAAACTCAGAATTTTCCGCCCCGGCCGCCGAAGCTGCCGCCGCCGGAAGAGCGGAAGGTGCTGCTGCCGCCGTGGCCGCCGCCGTTATTGGTTTCAATTTTGCGGCGGACGGTGTTGGTATACAGGTAAATATCCTGGGAGCGGGTCAGCCGGAAGCTGCCCTCCGTTACATAGGAGGTGGCGTTCTGCTTTTTCCGCACGGTTTTCAATTGGCCCTTCAGGCTGAAGGCCACAATGAGGCCAATGGCCAGGGCCACAAAGAAAATCAGCGGTGCCACGGACAGCATCCGGTCCGCCGGGGATTCCAGGGAGCGGCTGGTGCCCCAGTCATAAGGCACGCCGGTTTGCTCAAAATCCGCAAGGAATTGCTCCACATCGGCAAGGTAGGTTTCCATGGCATCGTAATAGAAACCCCGGCTTAAATCTGACACCATGTGGTTATGGATGGAATCCAGGCCATAATCCGTAAAAATGCGGATGGCTTTGCCGTGGGTGGCGGTGAAATAATCCCTCTCCCCCATGGAGATGAGGAAAATAAGGCCGTCCCTGCCAGGCCCCACGCCATAGCCCATTTCATCATAATAATCGGCGGCGTACAGGCCGGGGGAACGAAAGCCAATGCTGTTTTTGGTTACGATGGCCACGTCCATATCGTACTGGGTGCGGATCCGGTCGATCTGATCCTGCAAAAGGGTTTCTTCCCCGGTGGAAAACAGATGGGCCTCGTCCACCACCCATTCCGTATCCGCCAAAGCCGGAACGCATAGCAGGCAAAGCAGCAGGGAGTACAGCAAAATCTTTTTCATTTCACATCACCCCCATGGCGAACAGGATATAGGAAAGGATGCAGCCGCCGGCCGTCAGGCCTCCCGTCAGCCCCAGCAGCCATTTCCAGAACTTGCCCTTATCCGTGGGCAAATCGCCGATGAACCGGCCCGTTTGCCCGTTCATGGCGAAGGTATACATTTTATCCTTCCACCGGGTGTTCAAAAGCCACACCGGCATCAGCACCTGCTTTACCTTTCCGTGCTGCACATCAATCTGGGTATTGGCCGGGGTCACGCTGTGGTAGCCCACCACCGTATCCCGCATGATGTTCTGCACGCTGTGCCGGATGCGCTCATTGGCCCGGGGCTGGCATTCCTCCGCCCCCACATCGTGGCGCTGGGCCTGAAAGCCGGTGAGGTAGGCCACCTGGAAATCCTCCGCCTTGTGCATGTCAAAGGGCTCAATGGATTCCATCATGGTATCTTCCATATTCTGCGCCCCATCCACCGGCACTTCGTTAAAGGCCATGTGGCCGCCCCGGTGAATCAGGTAATGGCTGGTGCGGGTCACCATATACTGGCCTTCCCTTGAGGTGCGCACCCGGGTGGCCCGGAACGTCATATCCGCTTCGGTTTCGCATTGGAACAGCCAGAAGGGCACATACACCCCGGTGATTTTTTCCAGCCGGGCATCGGTATAAAACCCGGTGGGCAGCAGTTTTTTGCCCTTGCAATGGTTTTTGAAGGCTTCCTGGGCCTCCTGTTTGGTTTTCTGGAAAGGAATCACCCCATCCGGGCGATACACCCCTTCCAGCACCCCGGGAATGACGGTGGGGTTGCCGCAATATACGCAGTCGGTGGCGGCAATTTCCGGATCCGCCAGAATTTCGGCCCCGCAGGTCTGGCAGCGGTAAGCCTGCAAACGGCCATCCGCCTCATGGGCCATATCCCGGGCCGGGGGCATATCCCAGTGCATATCGGCATCGGTGGTGTTTTCCACATGCACATGGGCAGCCTGCTCCACCCCTTCCAGGGGGAAGGTGTTGCCGCAGGAGGCGCATTCCAGTTCCTGGGTGCCGGCGCCGAACACCAGCGAGGCACCGCAGCAGGGGCAACGAAACGAAGTTGCTTCCATCGCTTTCTCCTTCCAAAGCCAGTTACATCATCATCAGCTGCCGCACCAGCACATCATGCTCCGCAGAGGTTTTCACCATTTCCTGCATCAGCTGGGCCGCTTCCTGCTGGGTTTTTCCCTGCAGCATTTGCTTCACCTTTTCCATGGCCTGCATTTCTTCCGCCGTCAATACCAGTTCCGGCCGGCGATACTGGCAGGAAGCCAGCTCTGCCTCCATGCCGGGCAGCAGGGCACAGTGCATATTGGCGGTGTTTTCCATTTCGGCGGCAATGCAATCATCCAGGGGATTTTTGCCGTTCACATCCTGCAGGGCGATGATGGTGAGGCTGCCCCCTTCCCTTGTGTTCCGGGCGGCGGCAAAGAATTTCCTGGCCCTCGTCAGCCCCCCGGCCACCAGGCCGTTTGGCATAAGCCGGGCCGTCTGGGGCGCTGCAATATTGCAGGCCTTGCACAGCTTGGTGAGGCTGTTCACCAGCAAAATCACATCTTTTTTCTGTTCCACCTGCCGCTGGGCCATTTCCAGCACCATTTCCGCCGTTTTCACCATCATTTCGGCGGAAAGGTCAAAGGTGGCGGCGTAGGTTTCGCCCTTGATGCGCTCGGAAAGCTCCGTCACTTCTTCCGGGCATTCGTCCAGCAGCAGCGTCATCACCCGGGCCTTGGTGGCGGCGGCAGATACGGCGGCAGAAAGCTTCACCAGCACTTCATTGCCGTCCACCCCGGGGTTCACGCTGATCAGGGCCCGCTGGCCCAGGGCAATGGGGCTCATCAAATCCAGGGTGCGCAGCAGCACATCCTCCTTATGCCGGGCGGACAGGTTCAGTTTCCGTTTGGGGTAAATGGCCGTCAGTTCATCAAAGGAGGCCCGGGTCACCTTTTCTTCCGGTTCCTGGCCATTCACTTCGGTGATATACAAAAGGGCGTTATTGCGGTCATTCTCCCGCTGGGGGTGGGTTTTACCGGCCACATAATCCCCGGTGCGCAGGCCGTAGCGCTTCACCTGCACATTGCCCACATACACATCGCTTTTGCCGGGCAGCAGGCCATTCATCCGCAAAAAGCCAAAGCCATCGGGC
>JAZUQI010000089.1:0-9831 GCA_045605625.1 Clostridia bacterium | reverse complement strand
AGGGCGGCGACTGGAACACCTGCGCTGAAGAAATGATCAACTTCACCTCCGCTCCCGATGGCAGCCTGCGTCTGTACATCATCGAACCCGGCAAGGTTGGCTCCCTCGTGTCCAACGGCATTGCCGCTTCCTGGGGCGACTATGATTTCTCCGCTGAAAAGTGGAATTCCTTCACTCTGAATGCTTGGGCCATCGGCGGCGAAACCTACGGCGTTTCCACCGGTGCTACCGAACCCCGCGGCTGCCTGTACTTCAACAAGCGCCTGCTGGAAGAAGCCAACATCGATTGGAACACCATCTATGACATGCAGGCTGACGGCACCTGGACCTGGTCCGCTCTGGAAGAAATCCTGAAGGTTGTTACCCAGGATACCGACAACGACGGCATTGTTGACAAGTGGGGCATCTCCGGCTCCGGCGACGATATGTACGTTCTGGCCGTGATGGGCAACGGCGGCGCTTTCTTCGATTTCGATGAAAACGGCAAGCTGTATCCCGCCATGGGCTCCAACGAAGCTGTGGAAGCTATGAACTGGGGCAAGAACATTCAGGCTAACTACTGGATGCACACTCCCGAAGGCGCTAGCTGGGATTGGTACAAGCAGGCTTGGAAGGAAGGCCAGTTTGCTTTCTACGTATACCAGACCTACGGCGGCTACAACGACAATTCCGAAATGGCTGACATGGAAGACGAATGGGGCTGCGTTGCTTTCCCCACTCCCGTGGAAGGCGGCAACTACCTGCACGTTGCTTCTGAAAACACCACTCTGATCCCCAACGTTTACACCGCTGAAGAAGTGAAGCTGATTGCTTTCTTCTACGATCTGTGGACCAACGCCACTCCCGGCTACGACGATGAAGATGGCTGGATTGGCAACAAGTACAACTACACCGACGAACGCGCTGTGGACGAAACCTACGCTATGCTGCGTCAGGGCGAACATGCCACCGACAACAAGGTTGTGTACCTGGGCACCCAGAATGACGTGCTGGGCAACAGCCTGCTGTGGCAGCTGGCTGGCAGCGACGTGCAGACCCTGATCGACGCCGGCATGCCCGCTTGGCAGGCCCTGTGCGATACCTTCAACGCTAAGTAAGGTTCGCTCGGCTGAATATCAGTCAAATGCAAAACCCTGGCCGTTGTGCGAAAGCACAACGGCCTTTTTATTTGCAAATGTTGATTTGTCACTCCTCTCTTTCCATGCTCTTAATCCTTGCTCCTGATTTTTGCTTCCTACGGGCTGGGCGGCGCTCCGCCGCCTGCCGGATGCAAAGCATCCGGGGAAAACAGAAAAAGGGCTGAGAGAAAGTTTACTTTCCCTCAGCCTTTTTCATGTTTTCATTGTGCCCGTGGGGAGGTGCGTTGTGCGTAATCTATGCATATTGATTGCGTAAGTGGGCAATCCCTCCGTCACGGCTTCGCCGTGCCAGCTCCCTTTACACAAGGGAGGCTTTTCATGCGGAAAATGTTTGTTTTCCAAGGATTCCATCATCGCAAACTGGGTGCAGGGAGGAACTCCCTGCTGCGGGGTACAGGGGCCGCATAGGCCCCTGCCTCGTAACGTAATCCACCTTGCTTTATTCAATAAATGCTTGCATACGTATAGCAAATCCTTTGCAGCGTGGGCGTAGGGAAAACTTCGCCAGCTTACTGTAAGGGATAGGGGCCGCATAGGCCCCTGCTTAGTAAACAACCCCTCATGCTTTCACGCTATAAATGCTTGTATACGTATAGCAAATCCTTTGCGGCGTGGGCACAGGGAATCCTTCGCCAGCTTGCTGTAAGGGAAAGGGGCTGCATAGGCCCTGTCTCCTCTATCGTAGATGGATTGTTGGCAGCAGGCGAAGGCACGCCTTATTTGTTGCCGCCTGCGTTCATGGCGTTGATTTCGCCTTCGGTAGCGTTTACGATCAGAGTGCGCTGGTTGGTGTAGATGACAAAGCCGGGGGGCGTGCCGCCGGGCTTTTTGACGTACTTGCGCAGCGTGTAATCCACCGGCACCTGAACGCCCTTGGCCTTGGAAAACCATGCGGCCAGCTTGGCGGCCATCATCAGGGTTTCATCAGAGGGGGCATCGCTGCGGATGATCACGTGGCTGCCGGGCATATCCTTGGCGTGGAGCCAGGTATCCCCACCCCGGGCAGAGCCGGTGAGCCGGTCGTTCTGCACGCTGTTTTTGCCCACAAAAATTTCCGTGTCGTCGGGGGAGAGAAATTGCAGGGGCTTGCTTTCCCGGTTGGGCTCCTTTTTGCGGCTGTTCTTTGAGGAAGCGGCCTTCACAATGCCGGCGGATTCCAGGGTGCGGCGCACGTCACGCAGGTCGTCCTCCGTCTGGCAGGCGTTCAGGTCAAACAAGACTTGCTCCAGCAGGGCAATTTCCTGTAAGGTTTTTTCCTTCTGCTGGGCGGCAATCTGCTGAGCAGAGCGTGCCTTGCGGTATCGCTTGAAATACTTCTGGGCGTTTTGGGCCGGGGTCAGGGCCACGTCCAGGTCAATTTTCATTTCCCGTCCCTCGGGGTCGTAGAAATTGGGCAGCATCACCGCATCCACCCCACGGGGCACAAGATAGGCCTGGGCCGTGAGCAATTCCCCGGCAATGCGGTATTCCTCCATCCGGGCGCTGGCGGTCAATTCCTCTTCCTGCAGGGCCAGCTTCTTTTCGTCCTTTTCCAGGCAGGAGCGAATCAGGTGCTTCAGGGAAGCACTCTTTTGCTGCATGCGGTCCTGCCGATCCTTGCCGAAATAGAATTGATCCATGGCCTGGGACAGGGTGGCGCAGGGCTTTTGCAGGGTGGTATCCAGGCTGAGGTAGGGGAAGGGCAGCACATCCTTCACCAGCCGCTCCGCATCCAATTGCAGGCAGGGCTGGAACAGGCCGGGCAAACGGCGGAAAAATGCTTCGGCCTGCTCGCAAAGGGCAGGCAGATCCACCTCTTCCAATGCAATTTTATGCATGCCCGTCAGCCGGAACGCAATTTCCGCCGCCGTCAGAGGGGATAGGCCCCGAATGGCGGATTGCAGGGCCTTGTCCAGATAACCGTGCAGGGGGGCCAGCTTTTCCATAAGCGCCGGGGCGGTGATTTCCTCCGGCGGCAGTTTATCCTGGGCCGGGGGCAGGGTGAAGGGCAGGCCCGGCAAGGCCTGACGCACCCGGCTCATATCCAGGGAAACGTGGCGAATGGCATCCACAATGCGGCCGTTCATCACCAGGGTGATGTTGCTGTGGCGGCCCATCAATTCCACATACAGTTCTTTCTTGCCCACATCTCCCAGTTCATCCTTGCTTTCCACGGTGAACAAAAGGATGCGGTCGCCCCCCAGCTGGCGGATATCGGTGATACGGCCGGCGGTGAGGTGCTTGCGCATCAGCATGCAGAACATGGGGGCATCCATAGGGTTTTGGTAGGTTCCCTCCGTCAGGTGCACCCGGGCAAAGGAAGGGGCTGCCGAAAGCAGCAGCCGATGGTTTTTCCCATTGGCCCGGATCAGCAGCACCAGCATATCTTTTTCCGGCTGGGTCACTTTTTCAATGCGCCCATCCAGCAGGGTTTCCCTCAGTTCCCTTTCCACGAAGGAAAGGGTTAAGCCATCCAAGGGCATAGCAGATCTCCTTTATTTGTGATACACGGCGGTGTACATGGCGGCAAAGCCGGCGCCGCCCAGAATGTTGCCCAGGGTGACGGGCAGCAAATTGCGCAGCAGGTAAGCCCCAAGGGATACATCCGCCCCGGCCAGCATACCGGCCGGAATATAATACATATTGGCAATGGAATGCTCCAGCCCGCAAAGCACAAACAGCATCACCGGGAAGAAGCACAGGGCGGCCTTGCTGATGGCGCTGGAAGCACCGGAAGCCATCCACACAGCGGCGCACACCAGAATATTGCAGCCAATGCCTTTCAGAAGGGCATCCAGGAAGGGCATGGCGGTTTTGTTCTGGGCAATTTTCACGGCCAGGGCAGCGGTGCCTTCGCTGAAGCCCGTCAAAACGCCGCCGCAGGCAGCCAGCACGCTGACCAGAAAAGCGCCGATCATGTTGCCGATATAGGCCACCACCAGGTTTTTCAGAATGCCGCTCCACTTGGCTTTGCCGCACAGGCCCTGGCCCACCATCAGGCAGTTGCCGGTGAACAATTCGCCCCCGGCCATCACCACCATCATCAGCCCCACGGGGAACACGCTGGCCCCCAGCAGCTTATTCAGGCCGCCCTGGGCGGTGGACTGGATGAGCGTGGCGCCCATGCCGCCAAAGCCAATGAACATACCGGCCATAATGGCCAGCAGCAGGCACTTGAGGGGGGAAAGGTTCACTTTGTTTTCGGTGATGCCCTGCCATTTCAGGAAAATTTCTTTGCTGGAAATCATCTTTTGTTCCTCCGTTTGTTTTAATTAAGGGGGGGATAGGTATAGCGGCCCACCAACCGGGGTATGCCGTTATACATGCCGTAGGCATCGCCGAACACCCGGTAGCGTTCCCCCAGCACATAGGTATCGTTGGAGAGGTTTTCCAACAGCACCGTGCGGGAAGGGTTATCATCCAGCGCCATTATGGCCAGCTGGGGTTTGGTGGACAGGATGGACGTAATTTTGCCTTCGCACTGGTAAATCCGGGAAGCGGCAATGTGCACTTCGGAATTGTTGAGGAAATTATTGTATTCGTCGCACATATCCCGGGCTTTTCTTGTGTAAATGGAGGCAATGGGCACATAATACACATCGTGGTGCACAATGCTGGACGGGGTTTCGGGATGGTCCGGGTCCGAAGCGATGATGGTGATGGTGTTGGTGCCGATTTTGGTGAACACCGGCTCAAAGGAGAAGGTGCCGTCCTTATCGATGTTGCTCAGATCCAGGTTCCGGTAATCGGACAGGATTTCAATCTTCATGCCGGACAGAGTGGTACAGCGCACCACCATGGGGTCTTCCATCATGGGGTATTCGCCCTTTTCGTTGGGCTGCTTGCTGGTATCGGGCACAAGGTTTGGGGAATAGCGGCTTTGGATATCCGCCTGCAAGTCCAGCGGAATCACCTGGGGCGCACGGTAAAGCGTCACCGTGGCGGAGGTGGGCCGGCAGTAGGGGGCACGGGTGGTGATGGTGAACACGTTGTTGCCGGTGGCGGTGACGTTGGCCTGATAGGAAAGGGCGCCGTCATCGGTATTCACAAGGTCCGACAGATCTTCGTTGTTGATGATGACCGTGCTGTTGGCCGCCACTTCAAACTGGATTTCGTACAGGGTTTTGGAAACCTCTTCATAGCCCGTATCCGGGGTGATCAGCGTGAGGGGGGAGAGGGGAATATCCACGTCAAAGCGGATCACGTCCATCTGCTTTTGCTCGTTGGCGTTGGTTTTGATGTAGGGGGTGATGGTGGCGGTGATGAACTCCGCCTTCAGCAGTTCGTCCAGCTGCTTCTGGGCGGCCTCTTTGGCCTCATCCTCCGCCTCTTCCACGGCAATTTCCAGGGCCTCATACCAGGTATAGTCCTCCACTTCGATGGTGGCATAGCCGCCGGTAACGGTGAAGGATTTATGCAGTTCCTTGATATAGATGGTGGCCCCTTCTTCTGCTGGGATTTTAATCAAGTGGGCCGGCATATCGTTCAAAATGGTGTTGGTGATGATGGCCCTGCTTTGCAGGGAGGTATCCTCCTTTTTGCCAAAGGGGAAGCCGGTGTATTCATTCAGCATCCACACCCCGAAAATCACCCCGGCCACCAGCAGCAAAAGGGCAAACAGCCGGGTATAGCGGCGAATGCCGAAGTTTTTCGCATTGCGCTTCACCCGGCGCACCGGCGGCGCATCATACACCGGGGTGTGGGTGAAATCCAGGGTTTCCTGCTCCGCAAAGGCGGCAGAGCGGCTGGAAGCAACGGGAATGGCATCCGGCCGGATATCGCCTTCAATTTCCTCTTCCTCCCGGATCACGTTGCCCTTGGGGGGCTGGGGATAGCTGGGATGGCCGGACAGGGTTTGCACCCGGCGGCCGGTGGGGGCTATGCCCTGCTGGGCGCTGCTTTGCCGCAGGCGCTGTTGCTCCATAGCGCCCTTTTGCTTGCGCAGCTGCAGGGATTGCATATCCCGGGCCAGGGCATCCCGGTCATCCGTGGAGGAGGTGGATCGCCCGTCTTCCGTATAGCGGATGTAGGTTTTGCCGGGGGCAGGGGCAGGCGGCTGCACTGGCTGCACTTCCTGCAGGGCAGGGGCCTCTTCCTTGGGGGGCGTCAGCGGCGTGCCGCAATGAAAACAACGGGGCAAGGAGGCGCGGTTCCAATGGCCGCAATGGGGGCATTTCATGGCATTTCCTCCTAAAAAGACAAATTCATTCATATTCTATTTTCGCAATCGGTGGGAAAAATCCTGCAAGGAACGCATTTGTTTACAAAGTATTTTTGTCGTATGCCCTTTCTCTGTGCGTTGCGTTCCCCTGTTTGATATGGTATAATAAGGACTAGGAATCTGCTTGCAGATTCCGGGTTGCCGGGCGGCGGTTCGTTTACCGCACGGCAACAATCACGGTATAATAAGGATTAGGAATCTGCTTGCAGATTCCGGGTTGCCGGGCGGTGGTGCGTTTGCCGCACGGCAACAATCACGGTATAAGAAGGATTAGGAATCTGCTTGCAGATTCGGGGTTGCCGGGCGGCGGTTCGTTTACCGCACGGCGATAATCACGGTATAATAAAAAATGGGTGGATGTGCGCAGCGCAGCCCCCGAAAAAGGAAAGATTTGCCGGATAAGGATTAACGATATGAAACTGGAAATGCTTGAAAACCCCAGCCAGCTGAAGGGCCTGAGGGAACAGGAATTGCAGCAGCTGGCGGCGGAGATCCGCACCTGCATCATTGATACCGTCATGGAAAACGGCGGCCATCTGGCCTCCAATCTGGGGGCGGTGGAAATGACGCTGGCTTTGCATAGCGTGTTTGATTGCCCCCGGGATAAAATCCTGTTTGATGTGGGGCATCAGTGCTACACCCATAAATTGCTCACCGGGCGGTATCAGGCTTTTTCCACCCTGCGAAAAACGGATGGCCTCAGCGGCTTCCCCAGCCGCACGGAAAGCGCCTTTGATGCCTTTGCCGATGGCCATGCCTCTACCGCCATTTCCGCCGCCCTGGGGCTGGCCCGGGCCCGGGATTTGCAGGGGGAAGATTATCAGGTGGTGGCCGTGGTGGGGGATGGCGCCCTTACAGGCGGCATGTGCTATGAGGCCCTGAACGATGTGGGCCAGCGGAAAACCAGCCTGGTGATCGTTCTGAACGATAACGCCATGTCCATCGATAAAAATGTGGGGGCCCTGTCCCAGCATTTAACCAAATTGCGCACCAGCCGGGGCTGGCTGGAAACGAAAAAAGTCATCTCCGATGGGCTCAATAAAGTGCCGGTGGCTGGCGGCGCCCTGTACAAGGGCTTTCGCCGGGTGAAAAACAGCATCCGCAACGTGTTCGTCAAGGGCTGGTTCTTTTCCAGCTTGGGCATCCGCTATTTCGGGCCCATTGACGGCCATGATCTGGATGAAATGCAGCGGGTGTTCCGGCAGGTGCAGAAAATGAAAGAACCCGTGGTGGTGCATGTGGTAACCCGCAAGGGCATGGGCTATGCCCCGGCGGAGGAAAAGCCGGAGTTGTACCACGGCGTTTCCCCCAAGGGAACGGCGGCAAAAACCCCGGCCTTTGGCCCGGCTGCCGGGGAATATGTGACGAAACTGGCGGAAACAAATGAAAAAATCTGCGTGGTCACCGCCGCCATGACGGACAGCACCGGCTTCAAGCCCTTCCGGCTGGCCCACCCCAATCGGCTGTTTGACGTGGGCATTGCGGAGGAGCACGCCGTCACGCTGGCCGCCGGGCTGGCGGCAGGGGGCATGCGGCCCATTGTGCCCATTTACGAAACCTTCATGCAGCGTGGGCTGGATCAGATGTTGATGGACGTGTGCCTGCAAAAATTGCCCGTGGTGTTTCTGATGGACCGGGCCGGGCTGGGGGCGGATGATGGCCCCACCCATCACGGGGTGTTTGGCCTGCCGGTGCTGCAAAGCATGCCGGGGCTTCATCTTTGGGCTCCCCGCACCTGCGATGAACTGCGCTTTATGCTGGATGCTGCCCTTTCCATGGAAGGGCCGGTGGCCATTTTGTTTCCCCGGGCGGAAATGGAGGGTGCGCCGCCCTGCACAGGCTTTGCGCCCGGCGCATGGGAAGTGCTGCGCACGGGGGATGACGGCGTTTTGTGCGCCTTTTCCTCCATGGCCCAAACGGCGCTGGATGCTGCAAAGCGATTGGAAAAAGAGGGCATGCAGCTGACGGTGGTGAATGCTTCCTCCCTGGCGCCCTTGGATGAAAGCTTGCTTTTGCAGCTGAAAGGAAAGCCCCTGTATACCCTGGAAGAAAGCGTGCTTACCGGCGGCTTTGGCAGCCATGTGGCCCAGGCCTGCCTGAAAAGGGGCATTCCCGGACCCCAATTGCAAATGGCCCTGCCGGATGCCTTTGTGCCCTTTGGGGAGCGGAGGGAATTGCTGCGGCGGCTGGGGCTGGATGCGGAAAGCGTGGCCCGAAAAATCTTGGAGGATGGTAAGCATTGAAACAGCGAATTGACGTGGCCATGACGGCCCGGGGCCTGGCGGACAGCCGGGAAAAGGCCCAGGCCCTGATTATGGCCGGGCAAGTGTATATTGATGAAAAAAAAGTGCTGAAGGCCAGCGAACAGGTGGCGGAGGATGCCAATATTGTGCTGCGCGGCGCCGGGGAAAGCCATTTTGCCAGCCGGGGCGGCCACAAACTGGAAAAGGCCATCACGGCTTTTGAAGCGGATGTGACGGATGCGGTGGCCATGGATATCGGCGCTGCCGCCGGTGGGTTTACGGATGTGCTGTTGCGCCACGGGGCCCGGCATGTGTATGCCATTGACGTGGGCTATGGCCAGCTGGACTGGAAACTGCGCAATGATGACCGGGTGACCGTTATGGAGCGCACCAATGCCCGCACGCTGACGCTGGATATGTTCCCAGCCCGGCCGAACCTGACCGTCATGGATGTTTCTTTCATTTCCATCCGGCTCATTCTGCCCGTGGCGGCGGAAATTATGGGGGAAAACGGCCGCTTCCTCACCCTGGTGAAGCCTCAGTTTGAGGCCGGCAAGGGCCAGGTAGGCAAGAACGGCGTGGTGCGTGAAAAGGAAACCCATGAGCGTGTGCTGAAGGAAATTTGCCTGTTCGCTCCCAGCTTTGGCTGGCACGTGAAGCAGCTCACCTATTCCCCCATCAAGGGCCCGGCCGGAAACATCGAATTCCTGGCGGATGTTCGCCCCGGGGAGGGCGAAATGCTCACCGATGAATACATCAAGGAACTGGTGCAGCGTGCCCATACGGAGCTGAAGTAAATTCAGAATGTAGAATGAAGAATTCAGAATGATTGTTCGTTCATGCAATTTTTTTCCGATACTGTAGGGGAGGGGCTTGCCCCTCCCTTTTGTTGTGCTTTCATATTGTTGCAATGGGAACTGTTCGTGGGGTTTCACCCCGCACCCCACAAGAGGCTTTGCCCCTTGACCCTTTCTGCGGATACAACAAACGTTTGCTTACAAACGGTGTGCCGGTGAAAGGGGATGACAAATCTCGCATTCTGAGTTTTATTTTGTCCATTCAGAATATAGAATGAAGAATTCAGAATTGTTGCTCGTTCATATAATACTGGAAATGCTCGTTCATGCAATTTTTTCCCGATACTGTAGGGGAGGGGCTTGCCCCTCCCTTTTGTTGTGCTTTCATATTGTTGCAATGGGAACCGTTCGTGGGGTTTCACCCCACACCCCACAAGGGACAGCGTCCCTTG
>JAZUQI010000088.1:0-2400 GCA_045605625.1 Clostridia bacterium | reverse complement strand
GCCGATTTCGGTGAAAGCAGCCTTGACCTTTTCGGCTTCTTCCTTGGACACGCCTTCCTTGATGGCCTTCGGAACGGCTTCCACGAATTCCTTGGCTTCCTTCAGGCCCAGGCCAGCCACGTATTCACGCACAGCCTTGATAACCTTGATCTTTTCGGAGCCAGCGTCAACCAGAACCACGTCGAATTCGGTCTTTTCTTCTTCAGCAGCAGCAGCGGCAGCGGGAGCAGCACCACCGGCAACGGCGATAGCGCCGGTCACGCCGAATTCTTCCTTCATGGCGTCAACCAGTTCTTTGATTTCAAGCAGCGTCATGGACTTGATGGCGTCCAAAATTTCCTGATGAGTCATTGTACTCTTCCTCCATTATTTGTAGGTTTTTGTTTTGTAGTTCCGCATCATTTATGCGGCGTTGAAAATCAGGCAGCTTCCTTCTTTTCGGCGATTTCGTCCAGCACGGCCACCAGAGAGGAGATGGGAGATACCAGGCAGCCAACCAGCGTGGCCAGCAGTTCTTCCCGGCCGGGCAGGGCAGCGATAGCCTTCACGCCCTTGGCGTCCAGCACTTCTTCGCCCATCAGACCGCCCTTGATTTCCAGAGACTGCAGCTTGTTCTTTTCGATGAACTGATTGATGACCTTGGGGGCATCCGTCACGTCCTTCGTACCGAACACGAAAGCATTGGGGCCTTCCATCAGGTTTTCCAGGCCGGTGATGCCCAGTTCCTGCATGGCGCGCAGCACCAAACGGTTCTTCAGCACGCAATACTGCACGTCCTGTTCACGGCACAGCTTGCGCAGGTTCGTCACCTGTTCCACGTTGAGGCCATTGAAGGAGCAGACCACCATGGACTGCGCATTCTTGAACTTCTCAACGATTTCAGCTACTGCTTGCTTCTTGATTTCAAGATTCTTGCTCATTTTCTTTTTCACCTTCCGTCCGGCCAGGAATAAAAGAAACCCCTGTGCATGGGCACAAGGGCATAATAAAATCAAGATCATGCTTCCTCGCACCTCGGCTGGCGGTGTTACCCTTTAAGCACCGGCGAATGTTTTAGGGAAATTCCCCCATCACTCGGCCCGGATGCACCGGCTGTCTTTGGCACAGGCTCTTTCAAGCCGTAGATGATGATACCATAATCGGAAGCACTTGTCAATACTTTCTTTTACTTTTTTCTTTTGATACACAACCGCCGCTGCGGCCACCTCCGCCGCATATGCAAGGAAGAAAAGGCCATTCACTCTTTTCGCTTGCCTATCCGCCATTTGCCAGCTTTCTTCCGTGGTTACGGTGATGGGCAGGCCGGTGTCATTATCTGCCGGATGCACGCTGGATACATTGAAATTTTTCCAAAGATAGGTGCACATCAGTTTCCCTTCCGGGGTTCCGTCCGCAATGCGCACTTCTTCCGTGGCGTAATAATACAGCTCTTCCTCCGGCAGCTGAACTTCCTGCACGTTCCCTTCCGTATCGTATTCTGCATGCTCAACGGCCTTAAAGCCCACCACCCCATAGGAATCCGTGGATTCCTTGGTTTCCATAAAGTTTTTGAAGGTTTCGTAATCCTCAAAGGTTTCGCCGTATTGCAGGGCCCACTTTTCCCGGTTCACCACAAGGGCCTTCACCACCGTAGTCCCCAGCATCGCAAGGGCCAGCATAAGGGCCACCTGCCCTTTCAGGCGCCACAGACGGCCTTCCCGGCTCTCCATCTGCCCCAGCTGCTTCATGCGCCAGCCATCCACCAGATAACAAACGCACAGCCACAATAATGCGGCCACCAGCACAAGCCGGGCGCCAAAGGACAGCCACGTGCCCGCATGCAGCCCCCAACTGGGTTCTGCCCCGGAAAGCACCAGCGGCAGCGTGAAAGCAAAGCATACCGCCACAAGCCCCAAAGCCCCTTGGGTAAGGCGAACCATGTGCTGCTTGCAATGAAGCAGCGGCTCATCTTCTTCCTCATCTGTCAGGGCCAGCATGGCGCCGTTCAAAAACACCACCTGGCACACCACCGCCGCCAGATAGAAAATGGCCGCCGCAAAGAACCCCAAATAGGATTTGTGAAAGCCAAGGTTTATCAGCATGGCGGCAATCAGCCCGGCCCCGGTGATGCCCACGGAAATCAGGGTTTGGGAACGGTATCGGGCCAGCCCGGCTTTTAACAGCCTTTGCCGCTGCTTTTCGCCCTTGGGGCTGATTTCCTCTTCCTCATGCACTTCAATGCGCTCTGACTGGGGCTTGCGTTCCCCCCGCAAAAGTTCATCGCAGGTAACGCCGAATATTTCTGCAATCACCGGAATCAGGGAAAGGTCCGGCGCCCCTTCATCCGTTTCCCATCGGCTGACGGATTTATCCGATACGTGCAATTTTTCGGCCAGTTCTTTTTGGGTCATGCCGTTGGCC
>JAZUQI010000087.1:0-7062 GCA_045605625.1 Clostridia bacterium | reverse complement strand
CTGGGGGACAACGGCTATTGCAAGCCGGAACTGATGATCGACGGCCTGCACCCCAACAGCGATGGCTACAAAATTCTGGCCCAGCACCTGCCGGCCCATCTGCTGCCGGAAGAGTGAGCGAGGCAGGAAACGAGGCAGGGGACTACTCGTCCCCTGTACCCCTGCGGCAGGGGGGCTTCCCCCTGCACCCGATTTTTGGAAAAGGGAATAATCTCAGAATCCGCCGATGTTTATCGGTGGATTTTTTAGGTGCACACTTGTAAAATGCTGGAAAAGGTGATACACTACCTATAAAGGAAGGCTGTGCAAATGGTTTTTGTATCAGAGAGGATGAAAAGAATGCATAGAAACCGCTTTTTTCAATTACTTCTTTTGACCGGCATGGTATGTTTATTGTTGTTTGGCATGATGCACATGGCAGTAGCCGAAACAGAAGGGGATTTCGAATATTCCGTCAGCAATGGCAATGCTACGGTAACGGGCTACATCGGTGCAGGCAGCGATGTGGTGATTCCGGATACGCTGGGAGGGTATTCGGTTACCAGTATTGGTTATACTGCATTTGCTGGATGCAGAAGCTTGATTAGCGTGAATATTCCGGACAGCGTGATCAGCATTGGCAATTATGCATTTTCTGAATGCAGCAGCCTGATCGGCGTGAATATTCCAGATGGTGTAACCAGCATTGGAGATGGAGCATTTCTGAGGTGCAGTAGCATGACTGACATACATATTCCAGCTACTGTAGAAAGTATCGGTGAAAGCGCATTTGAAGAATGTTCGAATTTGACAAATGTAATTATATTGAATCCATCAATTGAAATAGGTGCGTTTGCATTTGCACAGTGTGGACTAAGAAGTATATCTATTCCTGAAGAAATTGACATGATTAAGCGATCCGTTTTTTTCGGTTGTACACAATTAAGGAATCTCATAATTCCGAGTAATATTGTAACTATTGATGTTTCAGCATTTGCAAGTTGCTATGCATTAGAGAGTGTTATTCTTTCTGATAGGTTGACATCTATAGGAACGCTTGCATTCTACAATTGCGGCTTTGCAGATATAGTGATTCCGGCATCAGTAACTAGTATTCAAGATTATGCGTTTGATACTCACGTTACAATTCATTGCTATAAAGACTCAATAGCTGATACATGGGCACAAACAAACGGCAACCCCATTTGGTATATCTGCGATCATGAAGCGGAAGTGCTGCCCAAAGTGGAACCCACATGCACAGAAGATGGCCTGACAGAAGGAAGCAAGTGTGATATCTGCGGCTATGAAAATATGCAGGAAGTGGTTCCGGCAACCGGGCATGAAAAGAGTGAAGAATATATTTATAATGATGACAGCCATTGGAAAGCATGTTCCCGGTGCGGCGAAAGGATTGAGAAGGGAATTCACTATTCTCATTGTACCAATCCGGATGTTTGTGAAGTATGCGGTGGCATTTCTTATACGGTGTTCCATGGAAATACCGAAAAATATCAGCATGACAGAGAAAAACATTGGAAAATGTGCCCGGATTGCGATGAGATTCTTAATGAAATGCCGCATTATGTATTCTGCACCAATGCTTCCTCAACAACCTGTTCGGAATGTGAAGCGGAATACGAAGAACGGCTGTTGTTCCATCGGAAGGATTATTTCTGGGAATACAACGACACCCATCATTGGACACGGTGTGATGTGTGCAAGGATTATGAGCAGATAGATGATTTGGAAGAACATGTGCGGAATGAGAAAGACCCGATACATTGCAGCAAATGCAAAATTGAATTGCCAGCCCTACCCGGCGATGCGGATGGAAACGGCAAGCTGGAAATGACAGATGTTATGGCGGTATTGGAAGCCCTGTCTGCAGGGAGCGCAGGAGAAAACCTGTCGAAAGCGGAAGTGAACAATGACGGCGTTGTGGACGTGAAAGACGTGCTGATGATGCTGCGCAGCCTGAACGGCTGGGATGTGAAATTGCAATAAAGAAGCAAAATTGCATAGAAAAAGCCCATGCATTTCGCAAGAAGTGCATGGGCTGAATTTTTGTTACTTCTCCAGAATCCGGCTGAGGAATTCCCGGGTGCGCTGCTGTTTGGGGTTGGTGAAGATTTCCGCCGGGGCGGCATCTTCGGCGATGACACCCTGATCCATGAAGATGACCCGGTTGGAAACATCCCGGGCGAAGCCCATTTCATGGGTCACCACCAGCATGGTGAGGCCGCCCTTGGCCAGATCCCGCATAACGGCCAGCACTTCGCCCACCATTTCGGGGTCCAGGGCGGAGGTGGGTTCGTCAAAGAGGAGAATTTCCGGGTCCATGGCCAAGGCACGGGCAATGGCCACACGCTGCTTCTGGCCGCCGGAAAGCTGGGATGGACGGGCGTTCATGAACGGCGTCATGCCTACCTTTTCCAGGTATTCCATGGCTTTTTGCCTGGCTTCCTGCTTGTTGCGCTTCAAAACCAGCGTTTGGCCGATGATGCAGTTATCCAGGGCACTCATATTGCTGAACAGGTTAAAGGACTGGAACACCATGCCCACCTTGCTGTGGTAATCCGCCCGGTTCATTTCCTCGGCGTTCTTGCCGTGGTAGAGGATTTGGCCGGCGGTGGGGTCTTCCAGAAAGTTCACGCAGCGAAGCAGCGTGCTTTTGCCGGAGCCGGATGCGCCGATGATGGAAATCACATCGCCTTTGTTTACGGAAAAGGAGATGTCTTTGAGCACCTGATGCTTGCCGAAATCCTTTTTCAGGTTCTTCACTTCAAGGATATTCTGTTCGTTAGTCATGGGGCACCGCCTCTCCCTGCTCTACTTTGATGGAAGCATCCGACGCACTCTGGCTGCCGTAGATGGTGTAATGCTTGCCGCCGTCCATCTTCTTTTCCAGCAGGCGCAGAAGCCGTGTGGTGGTGAAGGTAAGCACAAAGTAAATGGCGGCGATGATAGCGAAAGCCTCAAAATACCGGGCGTAGGTGCCGGCGGCAGACTTGCCCACAAAGAACAGTTCGCTGACGGAGATCACATTCAGCACGCTGCTGTCCTTGATATTGACCACAAATTCGTTGCCGATGGAGGGCATAATATTGCGCACGGCCTGGGGCAATACCACGTGCACCATGGACTGCCAATGGGTCATGCCGATGGCGTGGGCGGCTTCCTTCTGGCCCTTGTCCACGCTGATGATGCCGCCCCGGATGATTTCCGCCATGTAGGCGCCGGTATTGATGGAGATGATGAAAATAGCGGCCCCCAGTGCAGGCATCCTCAGCCCCAGATACATCATGGAGCCGTAATAGATCACCATGGCCTGTACGATCATGGGCGTGCCCCGGAAAACTTCAATATACACGTTCAGAATGATATTGACGATTTTCATCAGCACTCTTTTCGCAATGTTATCCTTTTTACTGACGGGGATGGTGCGCACGATGGCTACCAGCAGCCCCAGCAAAAAGCCCAGCACTGTGCCGCTGATGGCAATCAGCATGGTGAACCCGGCGCCTTGCAGGAAGAGGGAACCGTATTTCTGGATCAACAGCTCAATCCAGCCGAAAAATGTGGTGGGCAAAGACATAAAAAATGATCTCCTTTTAGTGCAGGATGAGGACGGAAGGGGAAAACCCTCCGTCCTCATAAAATGCGGTGGAATTCTTATTCGGCCAGAGGCTGACGGGCCTTGGCGCCGTTCATCATTTCTTCCCGGGTGTCCTTATCGATCTGGGCCAGGATGGCGTTGATCTGTTCCGCCAGGGGGCTGCCCTTCTGCAGGCCTACGGCGATGGAAACATCCGCTTCGCTGGCCACAAAGCCTTTGCCTTCGTCAAAGACGATGTAGGTCAGGTCCGGGTTGGCAATGCAATCGGCTTCGGCACCGGGCTTTTCTGCCACATAGCCGTCCACAGCGCCGGAGCGGGTGGCCACCACCATGGCCGGGAAGGTTTCCATGGAAACGGCCTGATTCACGCCGGGAATCTGCTGGATAACGGTTTCATGGAAGGTGTTCAGCTGGCCGGTGAGCATGGCGCCGGAAAGCTCTTCCAGAGACTTGGCGGAGGCAAACTTGCTGTCCTTGCGAACAACCACCACCAGTTCACTGGTGTAATAGGCATCGGAGAAATCCAGGGTGGCCTTGCGTTCTTCCGTGGGGCTCATGCCGGCGATGATGGCATCCAGGAAGCCGCTCATCACGCCCATGGGCAGGCCGTCCCATTCGGTTTTGACGATCACCAGTTCCATGCCCAGGCCTTCGGCGATCATTTTGGCAATCTGCACGTCATAGCCATCGGCATAGCCCATGCCGCCGTCAATGGGCACGGTGTATTCGGAGGGCTCCGTCTGGGTCCAGTTGAAGGGAGCATAGTAGCATTCCATGCCCACACGCAGTTGCTTCTTTTCTTCAGCCATGGTGGTGGGGGCCAGGATCATCACAATCAGCATCATCAGGGCTACAATTCGGGTCAGGTTCTTCATGTGTCTTCTCCTCCTCAAAATAAAAGAACTGCGAGGCCTCAAAGACGCCCGCAGCTTTTATCTGCTTGATAAATGTTGCGAATAGCGCCCCACGGGATGTTCCCCGTGACAGTCGGAGGGATATTCTCCCTTCGCCCAACACCGGCTTTGCTGCTTGCCGGCATTTCGGCAGCTTTCCCTTTGGCCGCCCATCGTTGCCCCCAGCAGGCTCCGGACGGTTACTCTTGATTGCTGCGCCTCTATTCTATGCAGCGGCATTCACCGCTGATTTATGCCCTTATTCTACACGAATTTGGCCGATAGTCAATAGGGTTTTTCCATGAAGTACAATAAATGTACATCGGCATACAAGCGGATGGGGAGGCAGGGGCCTGTGCGGCCCCTGCACCCCGCAGCAGGGAGTTCCTCCCTGCACCCGGTTTGCGATGGGGAAAGCAGGGAATGCAGACTTTTTTCCGCATGGGGCGAGGGGGATTCCCCCAAATATGAACGTAAACAGGAAACCAGCACACACAAAACTTCGCCACGGGCGCAATGAAAACGAGAAGCCGCCGGGGGGGAAAGCCAGCTTTCCTCTCCGGCGGCATTCACGTTTTCCCCGGATGCAATGCATCCGGCAGGCGGCGGAACGCCGCCCAGCCCGTGGTACCAGTGGCACTTCCAACTCGCAAGGTTACAATCTTATTTTGCCAAGGGGTTTTGGCGTGTTTCTTGGAGGGGACAATCCCTCAGGCCCTGCGGGCCAGCTCCCTTTACACAAGGGAGCCTTTTCTTCTCTTGTAACAACGGGAAAGTGTTTGTCGGGTAAGTTATGTATCATCCGTTACTGGGTGCAGGGCCAATGGCCCTGCTGGGGGTTGAGGGGGCAACGCCCCCCTTCGTCCCTCCCCTCCATTGCGGCAACAAAAAACAGGAAGGCCGAACCTTCCTGTTTTTATCGAGAAGAAACGAAAAAAGCTTCATTCTGAATGCTTCATTCTGAATTTTCCTAAAGTGTCCCGATGGTGGCTGTCGCTGTTTTGAATGAACCGGCCGCCTTTTTGCAGGATGTATTGCTGAATGGCCGGGGAAGGGTAGGGGGAAGTGCGATAGCCCCGGGCCATGGCCCCGGTATTGATTTCAAACAGGGTGCAGTGGGGCAGAATAGCATCCACGGCCTTTTGCCATGCGGCCACGTACCGGGGATGCTGCTCATCGAACAGGGGCGATTGTTCCTGAAATTTTGTAATCAGGTCAAAATGCCCGATGATGCTGGGGCGAAGGGCCTGGGCCATGGAGGCCACCCGTTCATAATAGGCCTCCACGATGGCATACGGATCGCCGCCGAAATAGGCATCCGCCCCCTGCTTCAGCTTTTCCGCCGTCCAATCGATGGAAACGTGGTGGCCGTCCGGCATTTCAAGGTAATGCACGGAGCCGATGGTGTAATCCAAAGGCAGGGCTGGGAGGGGGGAGAGGCTATCCATTTCCATGCCCAGGTAGATGGTGATCCGGCCTTTGTATTTTTCCTTCAGCCGCAGAATCTCCGCTGCATATTCCGAAAGCTTTGCTTCCGGCATGGCGCAGCCATCGTCAAAATTCATGGGCGCATGATCGGAAAAGCCGATATAATCGAATCCTTTTTCCATGGCGGCAAGCACCATTTCCTCCGGGGTGTTTTTCCCGTCGCTGAAAACGGTGTGCACGTGCAGATCGCCTTTCATCAGGTCATTTTCTCCTGCTTCACTTTTTTGTCGATCACGTGGCGGCCGGCCAGCTCCTTGTGGATGTCTTCCAGGGTGATGCCCTGCTGCAGCATCAGCACCATCACGTGGTAGCACAGATCCGCAATTTCATAGATGGTTTCTTTTTTATCGTCAGCCTTGGCGGCGATGATGACTTCCGTGCATTCTTCGCCCACCTTTTTCAGAATTTTGTCCAGGCCTTTTTCGAAGAGGTAAGTGGTGTAGCTGCCCTCCTTCTTTTCCACTTTGCGGCCGTGGAGCATTTCCATCAGCTGTTCCAGGGAGAATTCCTGGCGTTCATCGCTTTCCCACAGGGGGGCGGTGAAGCAGCTGTCGGTGCCGGTATGGCAGGCCGGGCCATCCTTATCCACCACCACCACCAGGGCATCCTTATCGCAATCGGCGGTGATGGATACGATGTGCTGGTAATTGCCGCTGGTTTCGCCCTTCAGCCACAGTTCCTGCCGGGAACGGCTGTAAAAGCAGGTGAGGCCCTTTTCCATGGAAATTTGCAGGCTTTCTTTGTTCATGTAGGCCAGGGTCAGCACTTTTTTGGTGATGCTGTCCACCACGATGGCGGGGATCAGGCCTTTTTCGTCAAATTTCAATTCGTTGATATTCAGCATATTTTTTTTACACTCCTCATCTGGTGGGAATTCCGTTTTTGCGCATTTGGGCTTTCAGGTCGGCAATTTTTACTTCACCAAAGTGGAAGATGGAGGCGGCAAGCCCGGCATCCACCTTGGGCAGGGACTGGAAGAGGGTGATAAAATCCTCAATCTTCCCGGCGCCGCCGGAGGCAATAACGGGCACGGAAACCACATCGCACACTTTTTGCAGCATATCCAGGTCAAAGCCCTGCTTC
>JAZUQI010000086.1:0-8318 GCA_045605625.1 Clostridia bacterium | reverse complement strand
TCACAGAACGACATGGCTACGATCCGACTTCGCACGTAATTGCCATGCACCCAGCCATACTTGCCGTTCACCTGAATCTTATACCAGGTTACTTTGTTGGCATCGGTATCCGTATCGTAGAACTTGGTTACATAATCCTTATCCAGCTGCAGGCCGCCAAACAGGGCCGCCGCCTTCTTGGTGGGGGTTTCACGCACGTACAGCTTGCCTTCGATGGTAATCAGGTAGCTGCTGTTGCCGGGCCGGGGCGTAGCGGGGCCGGGCGTAGGCGTGGGGCAGGTGCCGTACTGGTTGTAGTAATCCACCTGCCACTGGGCCAGTTCAAACACGCAGTCGCTGCGCAGGTAGCCCCGTTCCCCATCCGCCGTTACGATGGGATACCAGTAGCGGTTGGCATATTTTTCATCCTTCACAGGATAGCCGGTTTGCAAAAGCACGGTGCCGGGCTTCATGATCTTGCCGCAGGTGGCGGCGCCGGTCACGGGGCTTTCACGCAGCCATACGCTGCTGAGCAGGGTGGCCACATAGCCCGTCTGCTGGGGGGCTTCGGTGGGGGTAAGGGAAGTGCTGTTCACCGTCAGGAAATCATGGCGGAGATAGCCAAAGGTGCCGGTGGAAGCATCATACACATAATACCATTTGTAGCCGCCTTCCGTTTCATAGCCGAAATAGGGCAGCGTTACGTTCCTGTCAATGCGGTAAATGCGGCCATCCGTCCGGTACTGAATGGTACCGCCGGGGGTGCGGCGGAAGTTCAGGCCGCCCTTCAGGGTGGTTACGGTGCCCTGCTGGGTAGCGGTGCCGGGGTTAAAGGGCGTGGGCTTGGGGGTGGCAGTTGCCTGGGGCACCACGGTGGGGCCGGGCATATAATTACCGTTTTCGTCGCAGTATTCAAAGAAATCGCTGTGGATATAGCCAATGAGGCCGTTGAAATCCACCTTCTGCCAATAGACCTTATTGTTCTGCTTCACCGGGGCCTCATACCAGCGCATGATGGTGCCCTTGGGCACTTTGCTGCTCATGGGGCCGGTCAGGCAGGTGCCGTCCGGGGTTCTGCGCACGTTCACGCCGCCGGCGGTGGTAATCACGTACTGGCCCAGGCTGCTGTCCGGCACGGCGGTGGGCTGGGGTGTGGCCACCGGGGTGCCAGGCACTTCCGGCACGGGGGTGGTAACAGGGGCGGCATAGGAAGGATACAAATCCGTTCCGGCAGCCAGCCACAGGGCCACTTCGCCTTCATCCATGGGTTCCAAAAAATCGCCGTGGATATAACCCGTACGGTCGTTCTTCAGGTTTTTCACCTGATACCAAAGCACATTGCTATGGGTGGTGGTGCCCAAAATTTCCATCACAAGGCCTTCCGGCAGCCGGGCAATATAATCCGATGTGCCGGGCCGGGGACGGAAATTCACCACACGGTTCGTGGAGGTGTTTCGGATCACCAAATAGCCGTAATCGGCATCCTCCGCCACGGCCTGTCCTGCAGGAATCATGGCCACTGCCAATACCATCAGCAGCACCAGAATCATGCCCTTTGCCAAACCACCCTTGATCTTCATAAAATACGCACACCCCATCCTGTTGGAACGTTTTTTTACAGCAGGTTTTCTGCCATTTAGAGTCGCAAATAGTGAAAGATGCAATCCTTCTTTTGTATTCTATTACATTTTTGTTACGAGGTCAAGCGTTTTTTATAAAATTGTTACAGTTTTTTTCAGATTTTTGCCATACTTTGCTTTACGATTGAAACAAAGTATGGTATACTACGCTTGGATTATTGTAATAAGGAAGGGATATACCAAAAAACAAGAGGTGGAATGAGGAAAATGGATATTCTTTCTGTGATTGAACACAAGAAACAAAATAAAAGCCTTACGAAGGAAGAAATACGCTTCTTTGTGCAGGGGGCGGCGGACGGCAGCCTGCCGGATTATCAGCTGGCGGCCCTTTTGATGGCCATCCGCTTAAACGGCATGGATCTGGATGAAACCGCCTGCCTCACCTGGGAAATGGCCCAATCCGGCGCCATGCTGGAGCCGGATGTGGGGGGCCTCCCCTTGGATAAGCACTCCACCGGCGGCGTGGGGGACACCACCACCCTGGTGCTGGCCCCCCTGGTTGCGGCCTGCGGCGGCAAGGTGCTGAAAATGAGCGGCCGGGGCCTTGGCCACACCGGCGGCACGGTGGATAAGCTGGAAAGCATTGAAGGCATGCAGGTGGAACTTGCGGAAGATACCTTCGTTTCCATTGTGAAGGAAGTGGGCTGCTGCGTGGTGGGCCAAAGCAAAAACCTGGCCCCGGCGGATAAGCGGCTGTACGCCCTGCGGGATGTGACCGGCACGGTGGATTCGGTGCCGCTGATTGCCAGCAGCATTCTTTCCAAAAAGTTCGCTTCCGGGGCCAAGGCCATCGTGCTGGATGTGAAGGTGGGCTCCGGGGCGCTGATGCCCACCCTGCCCGATGCCATGCACCTGGCCCAGACCATGGTGGAAATCGGCAAGCGGCTAAACCGGCCCGTCAGCTGCGTCATTTCCGGCATGGAGGAGCCGCTGGGCAGCCATGTGGGCAATGCGCTGGAAGTGAAGGAAGCCATTGAAATTTTGCAGGGCAAGGTGGAAGGCCCCCTGAAGGACGTGGCCCTGTTCCTGGGCAGCCGGATGCTGATGAACGCAGGCTTGGCCAAAGACGGGGCGGACGGCACCGCTCAGATGGAAAAGGCCATTTGTTCCGGGGCCGGGCTGAAGAAATTCAAGGAAATGATTGCCGCCCAGGGCGGAAACCCCAAGGTGTGCGATGACGTTTCCCTGCTGCCTGCCGCCCCGGTGATTTGCCCCGTGTGCGCCACGGAAAGCGGATACCTTTCCAAAACCGATGGCGTGGCCCTTGGCCTTGCCGCCCAGAAGATGGGCGCCGGCCGCATGAAGAAGGATGACGTGATTGACCCGGCCGTGGGCTTTGTGATGCACAAGCGCATTGGGGATCTTGTTAAGCCCGGGGATGTGATTTGCACCCTGCATGCCAGGGATGCCGCATCCGCCAGGCAGGCGGAAGAAAACATTCGCTCCGCCCTCACCTTCTCCCCTGCCCCGGTGCCTGCCGCCCGGCTGATTTACGCCCTGGTGAGTGAACAGGGCACCGAAAACGTAAACCTGTAAAAATCTATATAAATGAAGGAGAACCGCTATGAAAAAGATTTTTGCTCTGCTGCTTTGCTGCATGATGCTCCTTCCCGCCGCCCTGGCTGCGGAAACGGAAAGCGCCCCGGTGCTTACCCTGGAAGAAATCGAACTGTATCAGCAATCCCTGCTTCACCGTTTGCAGGAAACGGAATATGACCTGACCGAAAACCAAGACGGCACCTACACCGCCATGGCTCCCCTGGGGGATGTGATGCTTTCCTCCGCCCAGATGGAAGAGGCCCATGTGCTGGGGGCCAGCCTGGCCGTAACGGAAAGCTGCCTGCGGGGGCTGAAGGTGGGCGACAGCCTGGATATGATTTTCCAACTGTACCCCAACGATAACGAAGCCCTGCTTGGCACCTTTTACGAAGCCACCCTGTGCATCTACGACGGCGAAGAAGAAACCTTCCTGGGCTATGCCCTGCGCAACGGCCAGCGGGTGACGGAAGTAACCTACACGGTGTACAGCCGCCAGGGCGACGGCATTGTGAAATCCGGCGTTTCTTACCTGCTGGATCAGGGCTACATTCAGCAAATCAGGCTTTTCACCGCCCCGGATATGCTGACGGCGGAAGAAATGGATATGGAAATCAACGATTCCGCCATGGTGCAGGAAGCCACCGAATACCAGGCTGTCTTCTCCTCCGAAAACGGCGATCTATTGGATCCCTTCTGCCGGGAAGATCTGTACTTCTCCAAAATGGATTTCTATGCCATCACCCCCGAAGAAGCCATCCGGGAGATGGGCAGTGCCAACGTGGATGAATGGATGGAGGACAGCGATAATACCTTCATCCGCACCCTGCAGTGGGATGGCGTCACCATGGTAATGAAGTATGACGCCCAGAAGAACTTCCGCCATCTGTACAGCCTCTCCGTCACCAACGAAAATTTTGAAGGCCCCCGCGGCCTTCGCATCGGCGATTATATTGATACCGTGCTGTTCCGCTTCCTCCACAGCCAGGGCATGGCCGGGGATCGCAGCGTGGTTCTCTACGGCGACGGCGAAAATGCCCCCTACGGCCTCATTTCTTATAATGAAGAAACCAATACCATCACCTACACCGTGGATATGGATGGCGAAGTGGCCATGCTGTACCTCACCTTCCGCAACGATGTGATGCAGGAAATGCAATTGTTCTTCAACCGCTGATCCCCATCTCTTTCCTACTATAAATCAGGAGGCGTTTCACCCATGCGGATCGACCTGACCTGCCCCGTAGAATTGTGGCACTGCAAAATGCCCACGGCAGCCTATCCCGTGCTGACCATGGAAATCTATAACCTTTCCGAAAAGGATGTAAGCAGCATTCAGGTGTGTTTGCTGTGCTATGACGAGGAAGGCGAACAGTATGCCCGTCAGGTGGAGCGCATTCAGGGCTTGGATGCCCCCTCTCACCACGCCTTTGAGGCCATCATGGCAGCGGAAGATGCCGTGGAAGCCCAGGATATGGAAGTGGTGATTGAAAAGGTTTGGTATGAAGACGGCACCGTGTGGCGCAGAGGGGCCACCTCCCCCACCGAATTTGTGCCTTCGCCCCAGTTGGAAGGCCAGCGCCTGCAGGTGCTGCAGCAGTTGGCCGGCCGGGATGCCTCCTGCTATCCCAGCGACCAGGGCAATGTGTGGGTGTGCGTATGCGGCCGGCCCAATGCCCCCCGGGAAGATGCCTGCCGCCGCTGCCACCGGGACAAGCATGAAATTTTCACCCAGTATAACGAAGCCGCCATTGAAAAAATCATTTTCCAGCGGCAAAACGCCCTGGAGGAAGAGCAGCGGCAAATCCGGGAAGAACAAAAGCGCATTGCCAAGGAAAAAGAGCGCATCCAGAAAAAGCGCCGCCGCCGCAGGAAAATCATCATTACCACCCTTATTTCCATCCTGCTGCTTTGCGGCATTGCCTACGGCGTGTATTTCCACGGCATTCCTTACTATAAGTATTACATGGCCAACCGTTCTTTGGAAAACGCCCAGTATGAGGAGGCCAAGGAACAGTTCCTGGCCCTTTCTGATTACCGGGATTGCCAGACCCTGGCCCTGGAATGCGATTACCGGGCGGCCACCGCTGCCCTGAACGGCGGCACCTACACCTCCCTGCGCACGGCCCAGGCCGGCTTTGACGCCCTGGGGGATTATAAGGACAGCGCCGAAAAGGCCAAGGAAGCCCGGTATGTGTACGCCGAAAAGCAGTACGCCGCCGGGGATTATGCCCAGGCCATTGCCTATTGGGAACAGGTGCCGGGCTATCAGGATGCCAAAGATAAAATCACCCTCTCCCATTACAGCTGGGCCCTTTCCCTGATGGAAAGCGGCGAATATGCCGCCGCCCGGGAAAAATTCCTGGCCCTTGGGGATTATCAAAGCGCTGCAACCAACGCCAAGGAATGCCTTTACCAGCCCGCCATGGCGGCCATGGAAAGCGGCGATTACCTGCTGGCCATGGATTATTTCACTCAGCTGAAAGATTATCGGGATGCGGCCCTGAAACTGCAAATGGCCCATTACGGCGCCGGGGAACAGTATTTCGCCGATGGGGATTATGATACCGCCGCCGAATACTTCCTGCTGGCCGGAGATTATTCCGATGCCTATCGCCGGGCCACGGGGTGCCTGTATGCCCCGGCGGTGCAGGCCATGGAGCAGGGGGAATACGCCCGGGCCGAAGAAATGTTCAGGAAAATTGCCGGGTATCAGGATTCCGCCCATCTGGCAGATATGTGTATCTACTATCAGGGCGAAGCCAAAATGAAGGAAGCGGATTATGAAGGCGCCCTCGCCTTCTTCGATCAGGTGCCTGCCCTGCCGGAGGCCCAGGAAGCCCGGAAGGAATGCACCTATCAGCCGGCCATGGCCCTGCTGGAACAGGGGGATACAGACGCCGCCCTGGAACTTCTCCTCACCATCCCCGGCTATCTGGATGCGGATGACCATGCCAATAAGCTGCGCTATGATAAGGCCGTGGAGCATGCCAATAACCGCAACTGGGCGGAGGCCATGCAGCTGTTCCACGAACTTCAGGATTATAAAAACAGCGCCGATGAACTGGTGAATGCCCAGTACGGCTATGCCATCTCCCTCATTGACGAAGGAAAATACACCGATGCCATCACCCGGCTGGAAGCCCTGGGCGAATACCGCAGCAGCGGCGAATACATTCTGAAAGCCCGTTACCTGATGGCGCTGGACCATAAGAATAAAGGCGATTTTGAAGCCGCCGAAGGCATTCTGAAAGAACTGGATCATTACGCCGATGCCAGAGAGCAATTGAAGGATTGTGTCTACCAGCGTGCCCTTTTCCTGGCCGAACAGGGAAACACCCTGGAAGCGGTGGAATTGTTCCACTCCATTGACGGCTATCTGGACGCCAAGGACCGGGCCGGCACCTACGCCTATCAGGCGGCGCTGGTTGCGGAAAACGATGGCGATCTGGCCGCCGCAGCCCGTTTGTACGGCCTGGCCGGGGATATGAACGATGCCCGGGAAAAGGCGGAAACCTGTGCAGATCTTTACTATGCCGAGGCCTTCCGGGTGGCCAATGTGGCCCTGGAACATGGGGATTATAAGGCCGTAATTGATGCCCTGGCCCCCTTCTGGCAGGATGAACTTTCCGATAAATACGCCTCCATCCCCACCCTCTACCAGGATGCCTGCTACCAGTATGCCAACCAGCTGTACGCCAATAAGCAGCCCTTCGAAGCCCTGAAATACTATAACCAGATCCGGGGCCTTTACGATGTGGATGAAAAGCGGCTGGATAAAACGGTGTACAAGCTGCTGGGCACCTGGGAAACGGAAAAGGGCTTCAAGTTCACTTTCCGGGAAGACGGCACCTGCAACATCGATGGCCGGGAATACTTCTTCACCGCCACCGTGTACGGCCTGCATATCGGCGACCGGGAGGATGACCTTGCCTACACCTACAACGTGGTGCGCATGGCCAAGAACAGCGCCACCTTGCTGCACGAAAAGAAGAATATCTATTACCGCCTCACCAAAGTGACGGAAGATTAAACCGTATCACCTGTATCCTTTGGGGCATGTGTCCGTGGGATGCATGCCCTTTCCCATCCCCAGGGAGGCTCTATGGAAAAAGTTCGTCTGCACCTTCGCTCCTTTTCCCAGCCGCCGGATGGCCGCCATCTGGATGTGCTGGACGGCATCCGGGTTTTGTTTGTGCTGCTGATCGGGTGGTATCACATCTGGCAGCAGGGCTGGCTCACCCCGGTGATTCCCCTGGGCGGCCAATCCGTGAACCTGGATTTTCTTTTGCGCTCCGGCTATATCTGGGTGGATGGGCTGATGCTGCTCAGCGGCTTCCTCCTGTACCTGCCCTATACCGGAAAGGGCACGCCCTCTTCCGCCCTCACGTTTTATAAGCGGCGGCTGATCCGCATTGTGCCCTCCTATCTGCTTTGCATTCTGCCCCTGTTCGTGTTGGCCCTTGTGCAGGGCACTTACCGCACGTCTTCCGATGCCATCCGGGATTTATTGGCCCACCTTTCCTTCACCCACACCCTGTTCCCCTTCAGCTACCAGCAAACGCCCCTGAACGGCGCTTTGTGGACGCTGGGGGTGGAAATGCAGTTTTACCTCATTTTCCCCCTGGTGGCCCGGTGCTATCAGAAAAAGCCCCTGCTCACCGGGGGCATCATGGCCCTTATCGCCCTTTTGTACCGGCATGCGGTTTCCGGCCTTGGGGATAACAGCCTGTACATTAACCAGCTTCCTGCCTTTCTGGATGTATACGCCCTTGGCTTTTTCTCCGCTTCCCTGTTTTCGGAACTGCAAAAGCGCATGGGCAAGGAGGGGGCGGACGGAAAAATCAAGCTGTTTTTCACGGCAATCTTTTTCCTTTGCATTTTCCTGATTATTCCCCTTCTGAAAACCCAGGCCGGGCAAAACGGCTATGAAAACATTCGCCTGGGCCAGTTAAACAGCCGCCTGCCCCTTTGCATCCTGCTCAGTTGCATGATGATTTCCGCCGCCTTCAGCCTGCCGCCTTTGCGTTTCCTGCTGGGCAACCGGCTGATGGGCTTCCTCTCCGCCATTTCCCTGCAATTCTATATCTGGCATCAATGGCTGGCCGTGCAAATCAAAAACTGGGATTTTATCCCCCACGAAAATCCCATGCCCTGGATGGC
>JAZUQI010000085.1:0-2736 GCA_045605625.1 Clostridia bacterium | reverse complement strand
GCGCCGCCTGTGGCGGATGAAGCGAGGTGGAGGAATCATCCGAAAGGGAGCATTGCGAATGGCAATGAGTAAGGCGACCATTGAGGATGCGGAGCTGCGGCCCCTTCATACATCCCCGGGTTTGTTTTTTTTGACACGCTGAGCCGTGCTTTGCATGACGCAAGGCACGGCTTTTTGATTGGATGCAGCGATGGTTTACTTTTCTCAAGGTGTGATGGAAATGCGTTTCTTCACTTTTCCGCACACGGTGCAAACACCGCTTTCATTATACGAATGGTGAAGGGAGAGGGTGCCCACCTGGGTGCCGCATACGGTGCAGGTTTTGGGAGCGGCGCAGGTGGCCGGGGCGAAATCGTGCTTGCCCAGATCCCCTTCGGTGCGGCCGCAGATGGAGCAGGTTTTGGGGTTCACGCACCGGGCTTCAATCCATTCATGCTGGTGGGACGGGATAGGGTCCGGCCGGGCTGGCAGGGAAAACTGCAGCTGGGCTTCCTCCGTTTCTTCGGTGCCGTTCACATAAACGGTGGTGGGGATGGAAATGGAAATGGGCTGGGAAAAATCATTCACCACAAAGCTTAGAAGCACGGAAAGGGAAGCATCCGTTTCCTGTACGCACTTTCTGGTATGATAATGGGGGCGGGTTGTTTTGCCATCGGTTTGGACGTAGAAATAGCGGATATCAAAATACAAAGATAAATCCGCCCATTCATTGGGGCAATCGTGGGCATAAGGTTCCCTAAGATGGCAATAGCAGTATTCCGCCAGGGTAAGGCCGGCATCCTTGGGGGTAAAGTGGCAGGCGATGGAAAGGCGTGTGCCATCCCAGTAGGCATCCACCACCTGGGCGTCCAGATAGCGGCCTGAGTAGGTTTGCTGCAGGGATTGCATGAGGTAATCCGGGTTCAGGGGTTGCGCATCCTGTTCATTCCAAAAGCCGGTGATGCCCCGGTAAGTGGCGGCCACGGCAAAGGAGCCGGTCATCAGCACAAGCAGCAGGATGAGGGCCATGGAAAGGGTCAGTTTTCGTTTCACGGGGGGAGTGCCTCCTTTAGATGCGTTCACCACGCTGGAAAACAGCGCAGGGTCACGGGACAGGCAGGACAGGGTTTCGTCCAGGGCGTTGCGAATGGTTTGGGGGGTGCGGTTCATGCCTGTGTCCCTCCTTCCAAGGAAATGCGAAGCAGTTGATGGGCCTTTTTCAGCCGGCTGATGACGGTTTGATGGGGAATGCCCAGCATCTCCCCGGTTTCCCGTACGGTGAAGCCCTGATAATCATGCAGAAGCACCACATCCATGTATTTCCGGGGCAGGCGCATAATATCCAGCGTAAGTTCTGTCAGGCCATAATCCGCACAAGCGGCGGCCTCCGGCAATTGATCCAGGGATACACGCCGGTCCACAAACCGCATCCAGCCATTGCGGCCCATGGAGCGGCATACGTTCAGGGCAATGCGCATAAGCCAGGTTTTTTCGCTGCTGTCCCCCCGGAAGGTGTCCAGCGCCAGATAGGCCTTCAGGAAGGTTTCCTGTACGGCATCCTTTGCCAGATGTTCATCCTTCAGGTACACATAGCACATGCGGCGGATGGGCACTTCATAGCTTTCCATCAGGCGGCGCAGGGTATCTTCAGGATGTTCAGCCCTTGGGAAGGCCATGGAACCGCCTCGCTTTCGTTTCTTTTGGGTGCATCGTGGATCCCCGTGCCCCCTTCACTTATATAGACGCATAAGAAGCCGGGTTTGACTGACGGTATGAAGCGTTTTCATAAAAAAACCTGAGAAGGGCATGTTCCCTCTCAGGTTTTGTTTGAATTTGTTTATCAGCCCAGATCCACAATGATGGGCAGGATCATGGGGTTGCGCTTGATCTTTTCATAGATGAAGCGGTGCAGTTCATCCTTGATGCGGTTTTTGATGCTGGGCCAATCGCTGCCCTCAATGCGGTCATAGCTGGCAATGATGGCGCGCACCACATCCCGGGTGGATTCGATGATATCTTCGTTTTCACGCACATACACGAAGCCGCGGCTGATCACGTCCGGGCCGGATACCAGAATGCCGTTGGTACGGTCAAAGGCCATGGCCACGATGATGAGGCCATCCTGGGAGAGGTGTTTGCGGTCCCTCAGCACGATATTGGAAACATCGCCGATGCCAAGGCCGTCCACCAGCACTTCGCCAACCGGCACGGTGCCGGCAATGGCCAGGCTGTCGCTGCCCATTTCAATCACTTGCCCGGCGGCCGGCAGCACAATATTCTGCCGTTCCATGCCCAGGGTTTCGGCCAATTCGGCATGCTGCCACAGCATGCGGTATTCGCCGTGAACGGGAATGAAATACTTGGGGCGAACCAGGGTGTGCATCAATTTGATTTCTTCCTGGCAGGCGTGGCCGGAAACGTGCACTTCCGCCATGGATTCGTAAATCACTTCGGCGCCGCAGCGGTAGAGCTGGTTGATGACCCGGGAAACGAATTTTTCGTTGCCGGGGATGGGGGTGGCGGAAATGATTACTTTATCGCTGGGCTTGATTTGCAGTTTGCGGTGTTCGGAGAAGGCCATCCGGGTCAGCCCGCTCATGGGTTCGCCCTGGCTGCCGGTGGTGAGGATCGAAAGCTCGTCATCGGGGTAGCTGCCCAGGTCGTCAAGCTCCACCGTATACCCGGCGGGGATCACCAGTTCACCCAGCTGCATGGCCACCCGGCTGACGCTAAGTCGGAGGCCAAGCGGTCTTAGGA
>JAZUQI010000084.1:0-5614 GCA_045605625.1 Clostridia bacterium | reverse complement strand
GCCGTAAAAATAGGGTTTGCAGCTTCTGCTTAAGAGGCTGCAAACCCATTTTTACAGTAAATGTGATGCTCCGATTGAAAAACAGCTTTAGCTGATTTTCAATCGCTGGTTGTCAAAAATACTTTTTTGACAACCAGAAGCGCCCGAAAAAAAATCGCCGGGCGCTTGGCAAGGGGATGGGGGGAGCGTATGGAGGAATCAGCGGTCATAGGCATCCAGGCGCAAATTGCCGCTGACGGTATCCATGTGGATGGTGCAATCCCCATCGCCCCGGGTGTAGGTTTTGGTGCTGTTCAGGCCGTCCAGAAGCTGGCCGCTGATGTGGCCGCTGACGCTGTCCAGATCGGCGGTGAAGCCGGTGTTTTCCGGCAGTTCCACCGTCAGGCTGGCGCTGACGCCGTTTGCATCAATGTGCTGAGGGGCGGCGGCAAAGGAAAGATGGGCATCGCCGGATACGGTGCTCAGTTTGACGGTATCCGTCTTTTCAAGCGTCACATCCACGCCGCCGGAAACGCCGTTCATCTCCACACGTTCTGCCTTGGGCAAATCCGCTTCCACGCCGGCGGATACGGTGGAAATGAGAACATGTTCAAGGTTCATCTTTTCCGGCAGCTTCAGCGTTACATTTTTATTCAGCTTGCTGGAGTACCGTTTGCCGGAGCGGACGAACTTCACATACAAAGTATCATCTTCCACCAGCCAATGCACTTCTTCCGCTTCCTTCAGCCTTTCATCGCAGGTTTCGGACAGAATGATTTCATCGCCCTTATGGCGTTCAATCTTCACCTTGCCGGAAATCCAGCTGATATCCAGGTTTTCCACCTTCTGGTGAAGGGCGGCGCCGCCTGCGGTATAGCGGGAAGCGTGCTTGTAGTGGTAGCCGCCAAAGCGCAGCCAATCCGGGGCCCAGATGCCAATCAGCACCAGGCACAAAACGATCACAACCAGAATGCGGATGAATTTTCTCATGTTTCTTTCCTCTTTCTGTTCTTTGGTATCGTGGGAACGATGTAAGAATAGCACATTCCTTCCGGAAATACCAAAAGAGGGGCATTACAGAAAGATTAGAATTTGATGAGTTATCCCCTTGGCATAAAAAACGCCCTTGGCTGGTGTCTGCAGGGCGCTTCATAAGGAAAACATTTTCGGAAAAAGCAACGAAATGTAACAGGAATGTTTGGTTTGTTTGGTTGATTTTCCATTTTCCAAGTGGCATAATGGGCTTGAGGTGAACGATATGGCATTGATGACGCAATTGAAGCTGTTCCGCACCCAAATGGGCATGACCCAGGAGGATGTGGCGGAAAAGGTGGGCGTTTCCCGGCAGGCGGTGGCCAAATGGGAAAAAGGGGAAACCCTGCCGGATATTGAAAGCTGCGTGAAGCTGGCGGATTTATTCGGCGTGCCGGTGGATGCGCTGGTGAGGAATATGCAGCCCTGCGATAACGGCCAGAAATTATTCGGCTGTGTGAAAATGAACGAGAAGGGGCAAATCACCCTGCCGGTGCAGGTGCGGGAAGTGTTCGGGCTGAAGCCCGGGAACATGATCCTGGTGCTGGCGGATACGGAAAAGGGAATTGCGCTGGTGAATGTGGGGGATATGCAGGGAAATATGTGCATGATGGGCCCTGGAAAGAAGGAAGAAAAATGAACGCCATTGAAATGCGAAACGTTTCCAAGCGGTTTGGCACCAAAACGGCGGTGGATCGGATGAGCCTTGCGGTGCAGGAAGGGGAATTATTTGCCCTGCTGGGGGTGAACGGCGCCGGGAAAACCACCTCCATCCGGATGCTCAGCTGCCTGTCCCAGCCCACGGAAGGGGAATGCTTCATTTGCGGCCATTCCTGCACAAAGGAAAGGGAACAGGTGAAGGCCCTGATTGGCATCTCCCCCCAGGATACGGCAGTGGCGGAAAATTTAACCGTCCGGGAAAACTTGCAGTTCATGGCCCGGGTGCAGGGCTTTGATACAGAAAAAACGGAAAAGAAAACCGATGCTATGATTGCCCTTTTCCACATGCAGGATGTGGCGGACAGCCGGGCCAAAACCCTCTCCGGCGGATGGAAAAGAAAGCTTTCCATTGCCATGGCCTTGATTGGGGAGCCCAAAGTGCTGTTTCTGGATGAACCCACCCTGGGGCTGGATGTGCTGGCACGAAGGGAAATGTGGAAAGCCATTGCGGATTTGAAGGGAAAAATCACCATCCTGCTCACCACCCATTACATGGAGGAAGCGGAGCATCTTGCGGACCGGATTGCCGTGATGATGAAAGGGAAATTGGCCGCCTTGGGCACCCTGGCCCAGCTGGAAGCGGAAACGGGAAAGCAAGGGCTGGAAGAGGCCTTTGTGGCCCTTGCGGAAAGGGGGGAATACCATGCATAAAACCTGGGCCTTTGCCATTCGCAATGGGAAAGAAATTTTACGGGATCCCCTCAGCTATATTTTTTGCCTGGGCTTTCCTCTGGTGATGCTGGTGATTATGACGCTGGTGGATAGATCCATTCCCAAGGAAGTGGGCATGACCATCTTCCATATTGAAAACCTGGCCGGGGGCATCATGGTGTTTGGCCAAACATTTGTGATGCTGTTCACCGCCATTTCCGTGGCCAAGGACCGCAGCGGTGCATTCCTGCTTCGGATGTATGCCACGCCCATGCAGGCCAAGGATTTTGTGGCCGGGTATTGCCTGCCCATGGCGGTGATTGCGCTGGTGCAGGGCGTGCTGATTGGGGCTTGTTCCCTGCTGGTTTCTGTGCTGACGGGCGGAAATTTGAAGCTTTCCGGCGTGCTGCTTTCCCTGCCGGTATTGGTGCCCTCGGCGGTTTTGTTCATTGGGTTTGGGCTGCTGTTTGGCACGCTGGTGAATGAAAAAGCGGCGCCGGGCCTTTGCTCCATTGTGATTTCGCTGGGCTCCTTCCTGGGCTCCATCTGGTTCGATGCGGAGGGAACCGGCGGCGTGCTGCTGGATATCAGCCGGTGCCTGCCCTTCCATTATTGCACCAAGTCCGTCCGGGCGGCCATGCAGCTGCGGCTTTCCGGGGATGGGTTTTTGTGGCCGCTGGTGATTGTGTGCGCCTGCGCCGCAGCGCTGATGGGGATTTCTGCCCTGGTGTTCAAACGGAAAATGAAGGCGGAAATGGCGTGAAAAGAAGGAAGAATGAAGAAGTCAGAATTGAGTGTGTTATGATAACGAAAATTCAGCAACGCTTTCCGCTGTTGCTTGTTTATAAAAGCCGTCCCCACCACAAGGGGGATGGAAAGGAAAGAGTTATCTTTCCCATTACACCAAAGAAATGCCGAAACAGCAAGCCCTACAAGGCTTGCTATTTCTTGTACTGCTGTGATAGAATGAAAACAATAAACTTGATTAGGCCGAAGAGACAGAATACAATAATATGATGGAGGAACCATGTTAAAAGATTACGAGATAAATAAACCTGTTCTTGAAACTGACAGGCTTATCATTAGAACTCTTAACGAAGCAGATGTACCAGATTTGAAAGAATGGTTGGGGAGAGATGAAATTTATACCTATTGGGGCCGAAAAGCCAGCAAGGGTGAAAAAAATCCAGAATTGATGTTCATTGACCCCCGTCCTTGGGTGAAAAGGAAGCCTTCACCAGATTTTGACTGGGGCATTGTTTTGAAAGAAACAAATACTGTTATTGGAATGATTGCAGTTTTTAATATACAGAATTCAAGGATGGGTGATATTGCGTATCGTATTCATCCTGAATATTGGAATATGGGAATTACTACAGAAGCACTAAAGGAAGTGGTACGCTTCATATTTGAAAATACAGAAATAGAGCGGCTGAATGGGAGTGCTGATGTCAGGAATATCGCTTCAAATAAGGTCCTTGAGCGGTGTGGTTTCATAAAAGAGGGGACAATCCGACAAGGCAAAATGGTTTCGGTCTATTGTGACTATAACATTTACGGTATGCTTAGAAATGATTATGAGGGTTTGCAACGTAAAAACAGTTAGTAAAATTAGAATTTCTGGAGGTTGAAGATGAAGAATTACACACAAGTATATGTAAAAAACAGTTTTGAAGCTGCAGAAACATATTGTAAAGCTTTTGGGGCAGAAGTTACACGCGAGTTTAAGAATCCAGAGAACACAGCATATGAACATTGTGAGTTATCTGTGAATGGAGAAGGATTTCTTGCCCTAGCAGAAGCAAAAAATCCTTGTGATATAAGTATTGTACACAAGTATAAATGGGAAACCATGACCTTTAATGTATTTGAAATGGGAACAGAAGAAGCCGTTCATAATGCATTTCAGGTTTTGAGCGAAGGAGGAGTAGTTCTTGAACCTATTGGCGAACTCCCATGGAGTAAATGTTGTGCTACAATTATTGACAAATATGGAGTGTGTTGGTGGATTTCAATTTAGCAGCTTCCCATTTCCAGAGGTGAGAAAATGATAGATATTGCAGTTTGGATGCAAAACTTTTTGCAGACATTAAATAAAACTTTTGAAAATCGTGTGTGGTTTGTTGGGCTTCAAGGCAGTTATGGTCGTGGGGAAGCAACAGAAACAAGTGATATAGATGTTGTTGTAATTTTAGATGAATTGTCCGCCAAGGATATTCAGATTTATAATGACATGCTAGACACGCTGCCTCATAGAAAATTGATTTGCGGTTTTCTTTCAGGTAAGAATGAAATTATGAACTGGGAGCCATCTGATTTGTTCCAGTTTTGCAATGACACCACGCCAATCAAAGGAACTCTTGATGAAGTGTTTGCTCTTATTGATGAAAATGCTATAAATAGACCAATCAAAATTGGTGCGTGCAACATATTCCACGGATGTGTTCACAATATGCTTCATGAAAAAAGCGAAGATATTTTGCGGGGCTTATATAAATCTGCTTCTTTTGTGGTGCAGGCAATTGTCTTTAAGCAAACTGGGAACTATATAAAATATCAGGAAGAATTACTTAAAGTTGCAAGGCTGAATGAACAAGCCATTATCAATACATTTTTAAGTTTGAAAAAAGGTGGCATAGTAGATTTCATTCTAATGTCCGATACATTGTTTGATTGGGCAAAAAAGTGGATTTCTAAAAACAGTTAGATAAACTTGAATTTGAAGAGGTATTATCTATGTGTAAATACTTAATTAAAGAAATGGAAAGCGAAGAAGAAATCAACGGTAAAGCTTACGTACACTATAGATCTTGGCATGAAACATACACGGATTTGGTTGACACAGAATATATGAACGGCATCACACTTGAAAAATGCGAAAAGATAGCACAGAAATGGCGAGAAAATATACTCGTCGCAAAAGATGGCGAGAAAGTTATCGGATTCGTAGGATACGGTGCATACCGTGATGCTACTCTACCTGAACATGGCGAAGTATATGCGATTTATGTGCTTAAAGAATATCATGGGTTAAAAGTAGGATATGCTCTTATGAATGCCGCATTGAATAAACTTATTGGTTACAAGAAGATTGCCGTTTGGGTGCTCAAAGACAATAACAAAGCAATTCGTTTTTATGAGCGATACGGTTTCAGATTTGATGGGACTGATACAGAAATAATGCTTGGTACACCGAACACAGAACAAAGAATGATTTTTGAACGTAATTAAA
>JAZUQI010000083.1:0-3923 GCA_045605625.1 Clostridia bacterium | reverse complement strand
AGATTTCCGGTGGCAATGGCGAAGGGGTCCCACCTGTTCCCATACCGAACACAGAAGTTAAGCCCTTCAGCGCCGAAAGTACTTGGCTGGACACGGCCCGGGAGGATAGGTCGCCGCCGGATTCCATGAAGCATCTCATAATGAGATGCTTCTTTTTTATTTCTATAAAAAGAAAACCGATGGCGGTTAACCATCGGTTTTTGAAAAGGCATCCATCAGTTTTTCCGATAATTCTTCTACATGTACAGAAAGCCAGCGAAGCAGCCTTTGTATCAGCATAGCGATTGGTTGATAGTTATTGGACAGATGATCGTTTTCAGCAATGGAGGCAAGTTCCGTAGGAGAATAATTGCAGATACAGTACCAGAAGTACATAACATAGGGCAGGGCCTGGATATCGTAGGGCGTGAGGGGGGCGTGCTTTGTGTAGGTACGAATGAAACGGCAAAGCCCCTCTGCGTCTACAGCGCCTGTGCTGCAATGCGGGCTGGCAAAGACGTAACAGGTGGCAATATCCAAGCAGATGGGCAATCGACAGGCGGACGCCCAGTCAACCACGGTGATGTCCTGATCCTGCACAATGATTTGACCGATGTGAAAATCACCGTGGGAATTTGCATAGGTTAGCCGGTCTGTGTCAATACGAAACGAAGCAATGCGTTCCAGATGATGGATTTGCTCTGTGTAAATGGGAATGAGATTTGCGTTGGCGGATTCCTGTTCAACAACGTATTGCTGCTTCTTTTGCAGGGCGTTGCCGGGGGTAAAAAAGTTCTTACCAAAGGACAAGGGAAGGGAGCCGAAATCCCTGAGGGCCACGGTGGTTTTACCAAGATAATCTGCGGCTTTTTCCATGAACCACTCCGGTGCGCTGTTTAATGCCAGGGTTTTGCCTTCCACAAATTCCTGCAGGGTAAACTGGTTTTTTGCGCATTTGGTGACATAGTTGCCTTCTCTGTTGGGCAGGAAACGGGCCACCTTCAGCCCGTGCTGCGAAAGATGAGATGCAATCTTGCCTTCGCTGTCCACATTCTGGTAAAACAAAGGCATAACCTTTACCAGGTATTTTCCGATATTGGTTTGGGCTGTGTAGATTTCGGTTTCAAAATGTTTGTCCAGTAATTGCAGGGTGGACACATGAAGGTCGTAATGGCGCTCTATCAGATTAGAATTCACGTATGTTCCTCCGTTTTGGGGATATACAAACTATTGAAAGTTGTGCGTGATGCTGGGGATGCATATAGCATGACGTTCTATTGAATGGAGATAAATCAGAGAAGATGCGACCAATCCGCCGTGAAAACCGCTCGTTTCCTTTCCACCATTTCGGGGGTGCGGCTGATGTAGTGGCAGATATCGGAGACGTTGGGGGCACGCTCAATGTGGCCTTTTTGGGGCAGCACACGCTTGCTGATGGCCCCGGCGCCAACCGCCAGCACGGTGCCTGTTTCTTCCATCATATCGATGTTATAAAGGCAGGCGTGGCCGGGCAGGGCATAGCCCACGTTTTCCTGATGGCCGGCCATGTACTTTTGCCGGTAGAGGTAATAGGGCTTCATGCCCCGGGAAAGGGCGGCCTGATGGCCCATGTGGGTCATTTCAGCGGTCATTTGCCCATCGGGCAGGGGCACATCCTGCAGGTGCAAAATGGAAGAACGCTTGATGGACAGGGAATGGATGGTGAGACTTTCGGGGGCGAGATCGTGGCTCCAGCGAAGGGTTTCTTCAAACATTTTCAGGTTTTCCCCGGGCAGGCCTGCGATCAGATCCATATTGATATGGCGGAACCCGGCCTGACGGGCCAGGGCATAGGCATCTTCGGTTTGCTTGGTGG
Source organism: Clostridia bacterium (assembly GCA_045605625.1). Classification (GTDB taxonomy): domain Bacteria; phylum Bacillota; class Clostridia; order Christensenellales; family Aristaeellaceae; genus RUG563. The sequence continues at coordinate 2,089 of JAZUQI010000083.1, read as the reverse complement.
TGTGGTGGCGGCCGATGCGCTGCAGGGTGATATCGTGGCCGGTTTGGGGGTTGATGGAAATGCGGGTGGCCCCGGACTCAAGGATGATATCCAGCTTTTCCCGGTCGATGGTATCGGGGCGGCCGGCCTCTACGGTAACCTCGGAAACACGAGAAATAAGGGGCTTGCAGGCCGTCAGCACCCGTTTCAGCAGGGGCGCGGGCAGGGAAGTGGGGGTGCCGCCGCCCATATAGAACGCCCGGGGACGAAGGCCCAGTTCGTCAATCAATTGCAGGGTTTGAGTTAATTCCTGTTCCAAAGCCGCCGTATAGGGTTCCAGCTGCTTGCCCTTGCCCACTTCCTCGCTGAGGAAGGAGCAATAGGCGCAGCGGCTGACGCAAAACGGAATGCCCACATACAGATCCACATCCTTTTCCGTGGGGGAGGGATACTGGGACTGGACGGAAATGAGATCGTGGAGCAATTGCATTTTATCCGGCTGTACATCGAAAGTTTGCTGTACGGACTGGCAGGCGGCGTCCAAAGAAAGGCCGGTGTCCATCGCGGTATACACAAGCCGGGAAGGGCGGATGCCGGTGAGGGCGCCCCAGGGCGGCGCAAAGCCCGTCATTTCTTTCAGGCATTCGTATACAAGCAATTTCAGCTGGCGTTTGCGGTGCCGCTTTTCCAGAAGATCGGTTCCTTCCCGGGTGCGATGGGCCTGCCGGCAGATGGTGCCGTTCAGGGAAACATGGCAAAGAAGGCCCTGCTCCGTTTCGGTTTCCTGATGGCGGATAACGATATCGCCGCCATCTTCGTTGATGAACAGGGTGATTTTTCCCAGGAAAACCCGGACGATATCCGCCACATCATTGCTGAACTGGGGGGATGGGGTGAACAGGCTGACAGACGGCATGGCTTATCGACCTCTTTCTTTGCCAATGGTGGAAGACGGCCCGTGGCCGGGGTAGAAGGGCAGGGCTTCGTCCATGCGGTACAGCCGACGGAGGGAAGCCACCAGTTCCCGGAAATTGCCGCCCATCAAATCCGTGCGGCCATAGCCGTGGTTGAACAGGGTATCCCCGGTGAAAAGGGCGTTTTCAAACTGATAGCACACGCAGCCGGGGGTGTGGCCCGGGGTGTGGATCACCTGAAAGGGCATGCCGGCCAGGGTAAGGGCGGTGCCCTCCATCACATACTGCACATGGGCTTTCCGGGGCACGAAGGGGCTGCCTTCGCCCATGGCACTCCAGGCGGCATCGGAGAGCATGATTTCGTCCGCCGGGTGCATATACACCGGGCAGGAGAAGGAAGAAAGGGCGCCGGTATGGTCATAATGCCCATGGGTGAGCAAAACGGCGGCAATTTCCTTGCCCTTGGCGGCAGAAAGAATGCGTTCATAATCATCGCCGGGGTCGATGACGATGCAGTCGTTTCTTTCCGGCAGGGAAACAATATAGCAATTGGTTTCCAGGGCGCCCACGGATAAGGTGATAATTTCCATATAAACCTCTTAAAACGTTTTTTTGCTGTCCAAAAGGATGGTGACCGGGCCGTCGTTCACAAGATGCACCATCATGTGGGTGCGGAAAATGCCGTTTTCCACCGGCACGTTCATTTTGCGAAGCTCAGCGCAGCACAGTTCATACAGTTCGTTGGCCCTGTCCGGCAGTTCGGCCTGGGTGAAACCGGGACGGTTTTGTCCCCGGGCGTCCCCAAGGAGGGTGAACTGGCTGACGGCCAGCACCTTGCCGTTCACCTGGGAAACGGACAGGTTCATTTTTTCGTTTTCATCTTCAAAAATGCGAAGTTTTGCAATTTTTCCGGCCAGATACTGGGCATCTTTTTCCGAATCGCCCTTTTCCACGCCGATGAGGGCGCACAGGCCCTTTTCAATGCGGCCGGTTTCTTTGCCGTCCACCGTAACATAGGCTTCCGATACCCCTTGGATCACACAGCGCATGATTTATTCCTCCAACATATTCCGTTTTTTCATCAGGGCTCCCGGCACACGCATGCCGTCCGCAGCGGCGCTCATGATGCCGCCGGCATATCCGGCCCCTTCGCCGCAGGGGAAAATGCCCTGAATGTTGCTTTCAAACCGTTCATC
>JAZUQI010000082.1:0-1831 GCA_045605625.1 Clostridia bacterium | reverse complement strand
GAAGTGATGGACATGCTGGCTGAAAACGGCATCAAGGCCATTCTTGCCACCCCCTCCGGTGCCCGTCCTGCCTGGATGGCAGAAAAATACCCGGAAGTGCTGCGGGTGGATGCCATGCGCCACCGCCAGCTTTTTGGCACCCGGCACAATCATTGCCTTTCCTCCCCGGTGTACCGGGAAAAGGTGCGCAAAATCAACACCCTGCTTGCCAACCGGTATAAGAACCACCCGGCCCTTGGCATGTGGCATATTTCCAATGAATACGGCGGCGAATGCCATTGCCCCCTGTGCCAGAATGCCTTCCGCAAGTGGCTGAAGGAACGCTACGGCACCATCGATAAAATGAACGATGCCTTCTGGAACACCTTCTGGAGCCACCGCTATTCCTCCTTCGACCAGGTGGAAAGCCCCTCCCCCATCGGGGAAAGCTGCAATCTGGGCCTGTCCCTTGCCTGGCGCCGGTTCACTTCCGATCAGTTCTGCGATTTTTATGCCGCAGAAATTGCGCCGTTGAAAGAAATCACCCCGGATATTCCATGCACCGCCAATCTGATGGATTTCTTCCCCGGTATTGATTATTTCAAGTTCGGAAAGCTTCTGGACCGGGCCAGCTGGGATAATTATCCCCCCTGGACCGGGGATGAACGGGATGCGAAAAGCGCCCTGCACGCTTCCATCATGCACGATATCATCCGGGGCGTGGGCGGCCAGAAGCCGTTCATGATGATGGAATCCTCCCCCTCCGCCGTGAACTGGCATTCCATCAATCCGCTGCGAAAGCCCGGGGTGCTTCTGCTGCAGGGCCTGCAGGCCATTGCCCACGGCAGCGATACCGTGCAGTATTTCCAGTTCCGCAAGGGCCGGGGCAGCAGCGAGCAATACCACGGCGCCATCATCGGCCACGATAATTCGGATCAGACCCGCATTTTCCGGGAAGTGAGCCAAGTGGGCCAAACCCTGCAGAAGATTTCCGCCGTCACCGGCTCCGCCCCGGAAAGCAAAATTGCCCTCATCTATGATTGGGATAATTTCTGGATCCTGAACGAAGCCCAGTTCGGCAACAATCAGGATAAGAAATATATCCAGACGGTGAAGGATCATTACGCCGCCTGGAAGGCCCTGGGCCATCAGGTGGATATGATAGACCAAACGGGCGACCTTTCCCCCTATTCCATCGTCTGCGGCCCCATGCAATACCTTTTGAAGGATGGCTTTGCCGAAAAAGTGCAGGCCTTTGTGGAAAAGGGCGGCACCTATATTGCCACCTATATCACCGGCTGGGTGAATGAGGAAAACCTGGCCTTCCTTGGGGGCTATCCCGGACCCTTGCGCCAGGTGCTGGGCCTGTGGGATGAGGAAACCGATGCGCTGGATGACAGGCGGCACAACCATTTCACTTTTAACGGCAAGGAATACCTTTGCAAGGATGTGTGCGCCCTGGTGCACCCCGAAGGGGCCAAGGTGCTATCTTCTTATGAAAACAACTTCTACCAGGGCATGCCCGCCCTTTTGGAAAATACTTTCGGCAAGGGCAAAGCTTACTACATCGCTGCCCGGACGCAGCGGGATTTTCTGAAGGATTTCTACCGGAAAATAGCCGCCGCTTGCGGCATCCATCCCCTTCTGGACAATGTGCCAAAGGATGTGCTGGTTACGGAGCGCATCGGCGAAAACGGCACTTTCCTGTTCATCATGAACCCCCAGCCGGAAGAAAGGGCGGTTTCCCTGCCCCTTTCCCTGAACCTGCGCACGGATGAACAAATGCAGGGGGATTATGCCATGAAAGGCTACGAAGTGCTGGTGCTGAAACGGCTGTAAGAGGAACGTTTCC
>JAZUQI010000081.1:0-2675 GCA_045605625.1 Clostridia bacterium | reverse complement strand
GGTGAAACCGGCCCTGCAGGCCCCCAAGGCCCCATTGGTGCAACCGGCCCTGCTGGCCCCCAAGGCCCCGTAGGTGAAACAGGCCCTGCCGGCCCTCAAGGCCCCATTGGCGAAACGGGCCCGGCTGGCGGCGTGCTGGCTTATGCGGATTTCTATGCCCTGATGCCGCCGGATAATGCGGCCACGGTGGCTCCCGGTACGGATGTGAGCCTGCCCCAGGACGGCCCCAATAGCGGCACGGATATTCTGCGTGCAGATGACAGCACCTTCACCCTTTCTGCCATCGGCACGTATCTGGTGATGTTCCAGGTAAGCGTAACGGAAGCCGGGCAGCTGGTTTTGACGCTGAACGATCAGGAAATTCCGTATACCGTTACCGGCCGTGCCGGTGGAACTACTCAGATTACCGGTATGGCCCTTGTGGATACCACGGCCGTGGATGCCACGTTGACCCTTCGGAACCCGGAAGGCACCGCTGCCGCCCTGACCATTACCCCCCTTGCCGGTGGAACGGAGCCTGTATCCGCCCACCTGACCATCCTTCGCATCAGCTGAATAAGACGGCCGCCCCTTGTGGGGCGGTTTTTGATTGTTCGGACAGGAGAAATATGCTATAATCATTGGGGAAATGGAACAAAGGAGGGAGCAGAATGAGCAAAGTGACCGAAAAGAACCGGAAGAATTGGGATGATTATTCCGATGCTTACCTGCGTTTTAAGCATAATGCAAAAATCATTGAACGGATTGTGAAAGACCCAAGCCATGCCTTTGAAAAGGCAACGTGGCAGCAGATAAAAAAATACGCCGGGGATTTGAAAGGGAAGAAGGTGTGCGTGCCTTCCAGCGGCGATCAGCATGCCGTGTTTGCCTTTGCCCTGATGGGGGCGGAAGTGACATCCTGTGATATTTCGGAAAACCAGCTGAAGACCGGCAAGGCTGTGGCGGAAAAGCTGGGCCTGGATATTCGTTTTGTGCAGGCGGATACCATGCGGCTGGACGAGATTGGCGACGATCAGTTTGATTTCGTGTACACATCCAACGGGGTACACGTTTGGCTGAATGATTTGCCGGGGATGTACAAAAATGTGCACCGCATTCTGAAAAAGAACGGAAAATACATCATGTGCGATGTGCATCCTTTTCAGCGGCCCTTCGGGGAGAAAATGGCCGTGGTGAAACCCTATGACATGACGGGGCCTTTTGAAGATGAACATAATATTACGTTCACCTGGCGGGTGCAGGATATCCTGAATGCCATGGCAGAGGCGAATTTGCATTTTTTGCACATGGAAGAAATGCAGGATGAGAAGGATTATGAATACCCCTTCTGGATTCCGCTGGAAGAAGCGGTGAACGGGGTGAGGGCGGAAAAAGAAGAAGTGGACAGGATGTATGACTGGCAGCAAAACCCGGCCATGGCGTTGCCCCAATGGCTATGTATTGTGTGCGAAAAGTGAGAATGAAAAGATGCTGCATATGCCAGCATCTTTTTTGATGCCGGGGATTGTAAACTGTTACAAAAATGTTGCGTATTTGATGAATATATGTTAAAATACAAAAAGATATACCAACGTTGAAGGGGGATGCTGCACATGAATGAATTATTGCAGAGCTTGGCCAATGATTTGACCAATATGCTTGTATATGTGGCCACGGCACTGGTATTTGTGATTGGGATTGTGAAGTGTGTGCTGCCGGTAAGCCGGGCGGCCCGGAAATTGCGCCGGGGCATTCATTCCCTGGAAGTGCATGTTGGGCAGGTGCCGCCGGTGTGGCAGGATGTGATGTTCCTTGGGAAAAATATGCAGGGCAGCTGGCGCCGCTTCCTTGTGAATGCGGAGCAACTGGACGCCCGGGGCATCAACTGCAACGTGGAAGATTATGTGAATGACGATACGGTGATTTATTCCGTGGGCCATGCCCAGCTGGCGGAAGCGGTGCCGGGGCTATTGACCAGCCTTGGCATTCTGGGCACCTTCATTGGCTTGATGCAGGGCCTTGGGGGATTGGACGTAAGCGACGCCGCCAAAACCATGGAAAGCATTCCGGAAATGATTGGCGGCATGACCTATGCCTTTACCACCTCCATTGCCGGTATTTCCTGCAGCCTGATTTTCAATATGCTCAATCGCATGGCCCATGGCAGCGCCACCCGTGCCATTGATGATTTTAACGATGCGTTTTCCGAAATTGTGATGCAAAAACCTCTGGAAACCCATGTGCAGATGATTTTGCAGCAGGAAGACCGCACCGCCCTTTTGCGCCACATGAGCGGCGATATGGCCAACCGGGTAAGCGAAGGCATTGTGACCAGCGTGGAAAAAACCCTGACCCCGGTGGCCCAGCAGATGAACCAGTTCATTCTGGGGCAAACCCAGGCCCAGATTGAGGGCGTGAACGGCATTGTGGAAAGCTTTGTGCAGGAAATGAACCGCAGCCTCAACGGCCAGTTTTTGCAGCTGGGCAAAACCCTGTCCACCATTAACCAGGCCCAGACGGTATCCTACGAAAGTATCAACAGCACCATGGGCGCTGCCGATGAAATTATGAAAAGCCTTGTGCAGGTGCAGCGGGTGACCAAGCAGGTGATGGACCGCTTTGACGAATATGTGCAAAGCATGGATAGCGCCAAGGAAAGCAATCAATTGTTCCTGCGCCACGGCAACGAAGTGTTG
>JAZUQI010000080.1:0-2504 GCA_045605625.1 Clostridia bacterium | reverse complement strand
GGATGGTGCTTATGCAGATGGATCCACTTCCTATCAGGGAGCCAATTCTTCTGCATCAACGAATTCTTCAACCCAAAAGACACAGAAAGCTATCAAGGATGATGCTGTTGTTCGCTATGGCGCCGAAGCGGTGCAGCTTTTGCAGCTGGGGGTTGCCACCAGCACGGTGCTTCTGAATGGCGAAGAAAAGGAAGTTCCAACGATTGAGCTGGACTTTGGCAGCACGGCGGAAAAAGAAAAGCAGGTGGCGGTGATCCACGCCCCCAAAACCGGCAAATGCACCCTGCGCGCCAAGGCATCGGATAGCGGCAAAGCCCTGCAAAAATGCAAGGCAGGCACGGTGGTGATGGTGCTGGAATATGGCCGGAACTTTTGCAAAATCAGCGATGACGGCGCTGTGGGCTATGTGCAAACCGATTGCCGGAAATGGTATGATGCCGAAGGGGAGGGCACGGGCCCGCTTTCCTATAATGGCCGTCCCACCGGCAGCACCACCATCAACGTGCGCAATGCCGCCTCCGGGGATAGCGCCAAAATCGCCGAATGGAAAACCGGCACGGAAGTGCAAGTGTTCGGTTTAGAAAACGGATGGTACGAAATCGAATATAAGGGCATTCACGGCTTTGTGATGGAAAAATACCTGACCCTCCAGGAATGATACCGGGACGGGAAACCCGTCCCCCACAAAGGCAACAGAACGATAAAGCGGAAGGGATAAAACCCTTCCGTTTTGTATTGTGGGAAAGTTCGTGGCAAAAGGAAAGATGAAAATGCGTTGTAGGGGACGGGTTTTCCGTCCCGTTAAGGATGCCGCAGCATGGGTTTTGTGCGGTGGGAATGCTGTCCTGCTTTATTGCCTGTATGGACGAGCGCAATGCGTTTTTCGGGACGGGAAACCCGTCTCCTACGAAGATTTGCACGTTTTCTGTGTAACAGCACAAAAAAGCGGAAGGGATAAAACCCTTCCGTTTTCTATTTGGACAAAACAAACCATCATTCTGAATTCTTCATTCTGCATTCTGAATTTACACAGCGTGTTTCACCCGGTCGCTTTCTTCGGCACGCTTGGCGTTATTGAACCGATCCAGCGTGCCCACCAGATACCCGGTGATGCGGCGGATGCGCTGGAAGGGGGCGGGGCCGAAATCGTAGGAAAGCTCCACATATTCGCCGTCCACCTTGATATCAATCCCCTGGGGGGTGGTGCCAAACTTTTGCCGGGCCCGTTCAATATACGCATTCACTTCTTCCGGGGGCAGGGTGCCGCCGGTGACGTTCACTTTACAATCCATGGGGGTTCACCATCCTTTCAAGAAGATTATACACCGTATTTTGTGTTTTGTAACAGGAATAAAAAAATATTTTTCCGTTTTCCGGGCATACTGGAAAAAGCACAGAAAGGCGGCGGAACAATGAATGATAAAACCTTGACGGCCAGCTATGAAAACAATAAACGGCTGATTGCCGATGCGGTGACGGTATCCCGGAATGAGGATATGAAAATCCGGGAATTTCAGATGGCCGGGCGAAAGGCGGCCTTTGTGTTCATCGACGGCATGGTGGATTTAAGCCGGGTGCAGCATTTTGTGATGGCCCCCTGCATGGAAGTGAAGGAATTTCCAAAGGGCATGAACCTTACGGATTTTGTGGCCGGGCAGGTGATGCAGCTGGCCTCCATTGAAGTGACCACCAGCCTGAACAATGTGCTGCTGCGCATCTGCCAGGGGGATGGGGCGCTGATTCTGGAGGGAATGGACGGGGCGGTGATCGGCGAAGTAAAGGGTTACAGCCGCCGCAGCATCAATCCCCCCATTAACGAAACGGTGATTATGGGCCCCCATGAAGGCTTTAGTGAAACCCTGCGGGATAATGTGGTATTGATCCGCAGGCTGATGCGCACGCCAAGCCTGATCAGCGAAGCGGTGATGGTGGGGGATGAAACGCCCACCCGGGTGTGCCTTTTGTATTTGAAGGATATTGCCCCCACGGAAACGGTGGAGGAAGTGAAGCGGCGCATTTTGGGCTGCCGGGTGGATTATGTTTCGTCCCTTGGCATGCTGGAGCAATTACTGGAAGATAACCCCTATTCCCTCATGCCCCAAGCCCTGCAAACCGAGCGGCCGGACCGGGCGGCGAGCTTTCTTTCCGAAGGGCAGGTGGTGGTGCTGATGGAAAACGCCCCGGCGGCGCTGGTGCTGCCCACCGGGCTTTTGCAGCATTACCATGCCCCGGATGATACCGGCATGCGCTGGCAATACGGCACGTTTTTGCGGCTTTTGCGCATGGCCGGGATGATGATTGCCCTGTTTTTGCCGGCGGTGTATGTGGCGCTGACGGTGTTTCACCCCGAGGGCATGAGCCTTTCCATGATTACCAGCGTGATTGAAAGCCAATCCAAAATGCCGCTGAATTTGTTTCCTTCCATGCTGCTGATGCTGCTGGCCTTCAGCTTAATCAACGAGGCAGCCTCCCGGGTGCCGGGGGCGCTGGGGGGCAGTTTATCC
>JAZUQI010000079.1:0-2105 GCA_045605625.1 Clostridia bacterium | reverse complement strand
CGGCTTCGCCGTGCCACCTCCCTTTCACAAGGGAGGCTTTTTTCGTGCAAAAATTCCTTGTGATGAAATAAAACACAATTTCAAAAAAAGCACGATTTTCGCTGTGTACTATATGGACAGCCCATCTTTTACCGTCCCCCCAATGCCTTCCCCCTGAGGGGAAGGTGGCCGCCAAAGGCGGTCGGATGAGGTGTTATATGGCCCCCTTGTGTAAAGGGGGCTGGCTGCGAAGCAGCCTGGGGGATTGTTATTTAAATTAGGAATTAAGAATTCAGAATTTGGAATTTATTTTCTCCGTAGGGGACGGGTTTCCCGTCCCGTTTCCGGTTTTTTGCAATTTGAAATTCAGAATGGATCGTGTAACAGGCAATCCCTCCGCCCCTTCGGGGCACTTCCCTTTCACAAGGGAGGCAACAATCCCTCCGTCACGGCTTCGCCGTGTCCCCTCCCTTTCACAAGGGAGGCTTATTGTGCGTGATGCTCCTTATTTGCCGCAGGTGCATCGGAAAACAAAAAAGAGAGGGGAAAAACCCCTCTCTGTGATTGTGAAAATAAGCAATGTTGAATTACTTCATGATGGCCTGGGCCGCTTCGGAAAGCTTGGCGTTCAGGGCATCGGTGGCTTCCTGGGTATCCGCCTTGGTGGCAACGTAAAGCTTGATCTTGGGTTCGGTGCCGCTGGGACGGATGCACAGCCAGTTGTTGTTTTCCAGTTCGAAGTAGAGCACGTTGGACTTGGGATAATCCAGCTTTTCTTCCACGCCGCCGGCCACACGGATGGAGCGGCCGAAGTCCCGGATGCCGGTGACTTTCAGGCCAGCCAGTTCCGCCGGGGGATTATTGCGCAGGTTATCCATGATGCCCTTCATCTTTTCCACGCCGTCCTTGCCGGGCAGCACCACGGAAACGCCGGTTTCCTTATAGTAGCCGTACTTCTGATACAGCTTCTGCAGGGCATCGTAGAGGGTTTCGCCCTTTTCCATGCAGGCGCAGGTGGTTTCGCACAGCAGCAGGGAAGCATTCACGCCGTCCTTATCCCGCACCTGGGTGCCGGAGAGGTAGCCGAAGCTTTCTTCGAAGCCGAAAACGAAGGTATGGTTGCCGGTTTCTTCGAACTGCTGAATCTTTTCGCCGATGAACTTGAAGCCGGTCAGCACGTCATAGAGGGGCAGGCCGTAAGCATCGCAAATGGCCCGGGCCAGTTCCGTGGATACCACGGACTTCACCACGGCGGCGTTTTCAGGCAGGGTGCCGTTCATCTTGCGGCTTTCCAGAATGTGGCTGAGCATGAGGCAGGCAATCTGGTTGCCGGTGAGGGTGCGCCAGATGCCGTCCTTATCCTTCACGGCGCAACCAAGACGGTCGCAGTCCGGGTCCGTGCCGAAAACGGTGGTGGCGCCCACTTCTTCCGCCAGCGGAATGGCCAGCTTGAAAGCGGCAGGATCTTCGGGGTTGGGGGCGGTGACGGTGGGGAAGCGGGCGGCGGGGGCTTCCTGTTCCTTCACCACGGTTACTTTATTCACGCCCAGTTCTTTCAACAGGCGGCGCACAGGCACGTTGCCGCTGCCGTGGAGGGGGGTGTAGACGATGTTCAGTTCATCGCCCCGCTTTTCCAGCAGTTCCGGCCGCAGGGACAGGCCCTTCACCATCTGGATGTAATCATCATCCACTTCTTTGTTGCCGATGATCTGCAAAAGGCCCTTGGCCTTGGCTTCTTCTTCGGCCATGGGGATGCATTCTTCGTACTTGAGGGCATTGATGTGGGCAATGATGGCATCGGCCACGTCGGGGCCAATCTGGGCGCCGTCTTCGCCGTAGGCCTTATAGCCGTTGTACTGGGGCGGATTATGGCTGGCGGTGATGATCACGCCGGCTGCCGTGCCCAGATGCCGCACGGAGTAAGAAAGAATGGGCACGGGGCGCAGGGATTCAAACAGGTAAGCCTTGATGCCGGCAGCGGCCAGGGTGAGGGCTGTTTCCTTGGCGAACACATCGCTCTTGATGCGGCTGTCATAGGCCACCACAACGCCCTTGTTTTCGGTGCCCTGATCCTTGATATAACGGGCCAGGCCCATGGTGGCACGGCGCACGTTATAGATGTTCAT
>JAZUQI010000078.1:0-1520 GCA_045605625.1 Clostridia bacterium | reverse complement strand
TTCGTTCCCTTCTGAATATCCAGAGTGTAAAAAACGTGCGCATTATCAACCGCTATGATGCGGAAGATATGGAAAAAGAACTGTTCGATTACGCCTGCAACACCGTGTTTTCCGAACCCCAGCTGGATGATATTTCCGCTGTAATCGAAACCGGCGATGCAAAGGTGTTTGCGGTGGAATACCTGCCCGGCCAGTTTGACCAGCGGGCCGATTCTGCCGCCCAGTGCATCCAGCTGATCAGCCAGGGCAACCGCCCAGTGATCCGCACGGCCAAAGTGTATGTGATTGAAGGCGATGTATCTGCGGATGAAATGGCGGAAATCAAAAAGTACGTCATCAACCCCGTGGAAGCCCGGGAAGCTGCCCTGGAAATGCCTGAAACCCTGAAAATTCAGTACGATATTCCCGAAACCGTGGAAACCCTGAACGGCTTTACCAAGCTGGACCGGGCCGGGCTGGAAGCCTTCGTCAAGAATTACGGCCTTGCCATGGATGCGGATGATATCGCCTTCTGCCAGGATTATTTCAAGAGCGAAGACCGGGACCCCACCATCACCGAAATCCGCATGATCGATACTTACTGGAGCGATCATTGCCGCCACACCACGTTCCTCACGGAAATTGACAGCGTGAAATTTGAAGATGCGCTGCTGGAAAAGGCCTATCAGGAATACCTGGATGTGCGCAAGGAACTGAACCGCACCAAGCCCATCTGCCTGATGGATTTGGCCACCGTGGCCGTGAAATACCTGAAAAAGCACGGCAAACTGGAAAAGCTGGATGAATCAGAAGAAATCAACGCCTGCACGGTAAAGATTGAAATTGAAAAGGACGGCGTGAAGGAACCCTGGCTGCTGCTTTTCAAGAACGAAACCCATAACCATCCCACGGAAATTGAGCCCTTCGGCGGTGCAGCCACCTGCATTGGCGGCGCTATCCGTGACCCGCTTTCCGGCCGCAGCTATGTGTACGGCGCTATGCGTGTGACCGGCGCTGCTGATCCTTTGAAGCCCGTAAACGAAACCATGAAGGGCAAGTTGCCCCAGCGCAAGATCGTTACCACCGCTGCCGCCGGTTATTCCTCCTACGGCAACCAGATCGGCCTTGCTACCGGCATCGTGGATGAAATTTACCATCCCGGCTAGGCCGCAAAGCGCATGGAAATTGGTGCGGTGAGTGCGGCGGCCCCCGAAAAGAACGTGCGCCGTGAACGCCCCGAACCCGGCGATATCGTGATTCTGCTGGGCGGCAGCACCGGCCGTGACGGTTGCGGCGGCGCTACCGGCTCTTCCAAGTCCCACACCCTTACTTCCTTGGAAACCTGCGGTGCCGAAGTGCAAAAGGGCAATGCCCCCGAAGAACGCAAACTGCAGCGCCTTTTCCGCAATGAAGAAGCCAGCCGCATGATCAAGCGCTGTAACGACTTTGGCGCCGGCGGTGTATCCGTTGCCATCGGCGAACTGGCTGACGGCCTGCAGATCGACCTGAATGCCGTGCCCAAGAAATATGATGGTCTTGAC
>JAZUQI010000077.1:0-8069 GCA_045605625.1 Clostridia bacterium | reverse complement strand
TCCGGCGTTATTCCCGTTTTCCCGGATGCTTTGCATCCGGCAGGCGGCTGTTAGCCGCCGTGCCCGTGTGCGGCAGGGCAGTATTTTTGCGCGTCCCAATGAACAGCGGCACATTGCTCATTATACAAGATTTCAATTTCCGCTACCGGGTCCAGGGGCAATGCCCCTGGCCGGGGTGAAGGGGTGGAACCCCTCGCCGTTCCGGTGCATTGCGTTTTCTCCAAAAGCAAGCGAGCATCCAAATAACGGATGCTCGTTTGTTTGCTATTGGATAAATGATTCCTGAAGAACCCTTCCGCCATCCCAGCATTTGTTATTCCCAGGTGGCGCAAAGGGCCGTTACATACCAGTTATACTTTTTTCCGTCGGATTTGGATTGCCGGGGGCCGTCATAATGCACGCCCTCCACCGTCCATTCTTCTTCGGGCAGGTAGGACATATTCTTTTCCCTGTTTTCCGCCTTAGAATCGTACAGGAAGGAAAAGCGTTTCACGGTGCTGCCGCCGATGTTGCCTTCCACGGTGAAAATCTGGTAAACGCCGTTTCCCCGGTCCACCACATCGGTAATCATGCCCACATGCACATCCGCATACCAGCCCTTGGCCCCGAAGATGATAAGGTATCCGGGCCGGGGCACATCGGTGATGCGTTCCATATTGGTAAACCCGGTGCGCAGCTTGGGCACGCCGGCTTCCCGGAGGCTGTAAGGAATGCCGCCCTCATGGGGCTTCACTTTCCCCCAGGTATCGGTGGGCTCCAGCGGCACTCCGGCGGTATCCAGGCAATAGCCCACGAAAGCGCCGCACCAGCCGATGTTTTCATAGCCCCACCACTTGATGTACTTATTGCCGCGCTTGGTTTTATCCAGCCGCTTTTCGCCCACTTCTTCCCATTCCTTGAGGGCGATATCGATGGCGGCCCGGATTTCCGCCGGCAGGGCATCCGTCACTTCCACTTCCACCAGGGTTTCTTCCTCTGCGTTCATCAGATACAGCATGGCATAGCCTTCGGAAAGGGCATGGATGGTGTCCCCCTCCCCATAGGCCACGTCGGGGGCATCGGTATCCCAGCTGCCGGTAAAGGGCAGTTCAAAGGAAAGGCTTTCCCCGGCAGCCATCTGCACATATTCCGGCAGCATTTCCGCCCCGGCGCAGGAAAAAGCCAGCCACAGGGCCAGCACCAGGCACAGCGTGCGCTTCATCATTCCGCCTCTTCCTTTCTTTCGCCTTTACGGGAGATGCCCATCAGGGCCGTCACCGGCAGGCTGAACACAATGCCGTGGCCTTCCGTCTGCATACCGGCGGCCTTGGTCACTGCCTGCATGACGGGAATTTTATGTTCCTGATCCACCACAATCAGCAGCATTTCCTTTTCGGGCTGGATGGTGATGCCAAAGAAATGGCTGCCTTCCTGGGGCGCAGCGCCCCGGGCGTGGATCACCGTGCCGCCGCCGGCACCGGCCGGACGGGCCGCATCCATCACCGCTTCCGAAAAGCCCTTGTTGATGATGGCCACGATCAATTCATGGCTGATCTTCTCCGACATATGTTTTTCCTCCTCCGGGCGCACGGCATCTTCGCCGCCCATTAACATTTTCAGCGTTGCGGCACCGGCCACGCTGCCCACCGGCAGCACAAAGGCAATGCCCTTGCCCGGCCTGTCAATATCCAGGGCATAGGAAAGGCGGCGCAGGGCATTTTCCGCCACATGGCTGGGCAGGAATGTGAACACCACATCCTTGGCCGTATCCTTCAGCCCCAGCACGCTCAAGATGCCCTTATGGGCCGTGCCGTGGCCCAGCGTTACGGTGTGGTGATTGGCCCCTTCCCGGTCCATCAGTTCCGTTACGCCTTCGCCCTTGCCCCGGTCCACAATGGTGCAAAGCAAGCTCAGCAATGCGTTCTGCATGGTTCCCCTCCGTTACACATCAATGATTTCGTCTTCTTCCACCACGGTTTCCGTCTTATGATGACGGGTTTTGATGCGGTAAACAACACCTAAGATCTGAATGGCAATCAGGGGCGTCATGGCCACCATGGCCACCACGCCAAAGGCATCCTCCAGCATATTGCCCCCCACAGCGCCGCAGGCCCCCAGGGCCAGGGGCAGCATGAACGCCGCCGTCAGCGGGCCGGATGCCACGCCGCCGGAGTCAAAGGCGATGGCGGTAAACACCGGGGGACAGAAAAAGGTGAGCGCCAGGGCAATCAGATACCCCGGGGCAATGAAATACCAAATGGAAATGCCCGTCAAAACCCGCAGCATGGCAATGGCCACGGAGGCGGAAACGCCGATGGACAAGGCCCCCATCATGGCGGATTTACTGATGGCACCGGAAGAAACTTCTTCCACCTGTGCATTGAGAACATGCACCGCAGGCTCCGCCCGCACCACCAGGAACCCAATCAGCGCCCCCAGCGGCACCAATAGCCACGCATGCTCCGCCGCCAGGTGCTGGCCCAGGTACTGGCCCATGGGCAAAAAGCCCACATTCACCCCGGTGAGGAAAATCACAAGGCCCAGGAACGTGTGCAAAATACCCACGCCCATCCGGCGGATTTCCGCCCCCGGCAAATGCAGGGAAAACAGCTGGAACCCCATGAACAAAACCACAATGGGCAAAAGCGCAACGAACACTTCCTTCACATAATGGGGGAAGGCATCGGCAAAGCTGAGCATCAATTCCCGGGTGTTGCCAAGCTGGGCCACCACGGCCTCTTCCTGCACGTTTTCCAGGTTTGGGTAAAACAGGCTGATCAGCATAATGGCCAGAATGGGCCCAATGGAGCACAGCGCCACCAGGCCGAAACTATCATCCTCCGCCTCCTTGCCGCTGCGCACGTTGGCAACACCCATGCCAAGGGCCAGAATGAAGGGCACGGTGATGGGCCCGGTGGTAACCCCGCCGGAATCAAAGGCCATGGGCAGGAACTGGGGCTTGATGAAAATGCCCACGATGAACACCAGGGCATACAGCCCCAGCAGCATATATTTCAGCTTGATACGGAACAGAATGCGAAGCAGCGCCACCACCAGAAACAGCCCCACGCCCACGGCCACCGTTAAAATCAGCACCGCATTGGGCACGCCGTTGATCTGGTTGGCCAGAACCGTCAAATCCGGTTCCGCCACGGTGATCAGAACGCCCATCAAAAAGGCAAATCCACACAGGAAATAGATATTGCGCTTTCTGGTCAGGCTGGCGCCCATGTATTCGCCCATGGGCAGCATGGCCATATCCGCCCCCAGCGTAAACAGGCCCATGCCCTGCACCAATAGAAACGCCCCCAGAAAAAACTGACCGAAAATGCCAAGGTCCACCGGGGCAAAGGTGACCGCCAGCGTGGATACCACCAGCGCAATGGGAATCACCGCCGTAAAGGATTCCTTACATTTGTCCATCAGCTTCTTCGCCGCAGCCTGCCGCTGGGGAAGAAACGTATCCAGAGAATGCTTCGCTTTCCTGAACAATGCTCTTTTCTCCTTTCTGAGGCAGGGCATCCAGCTCCGCCTGCAATTCCCGGGTTTTGCGTTTGATGCTCATGGAGCTATCCGCCACCACGCAGGAAAGCCCCACCATCAGCGATAAATAATAGGTGAAGAACCGCCACAAAAGCAGCGCCCCGAACAATTTGTTTTCCGGAAATACCCCCTGGAAGAAAATATAAAAACCGCCTTCCTGGGCGCCGGATGCCCCGGGCAGGGGGGTGAAGGAAGCCGCAATATACAAAAGGAACTGCAGCGTTAAAATTTCGCCCAGGGGATGGCCCGTTTGCCCCATGGCCCGGTATACGCAATAGGAAATGCTCATCAGCCCCAGCACCTGAACGCAGGAGATCACCAGCAGCACAAACAATTGGCCCGGGTGGTGGGTAATCATATCCACGCTGGCGTGGAAATCCGAAAGGGCGGCGTCCATTTTGGAGGTGGTACGGGCCACGTCCTTCACAATGTGCAGCTTTTTCCCCAGGTTGATCATGAGGGAAATGATGAAGCGCACAATATTTTTATTGATGGCAAGCAAAAGCACCGCCGCCACCGTAAAGCCGTTCAGCACAAAGCCGGTGATGACAATCACCTTGGCCCGGGATATGCAGCTGCGCACAATTTCCGGGTGGAGCAGCCACATCACAAGCCCCATGGAAAGCAGCGCCGTCTGGAAACAGAAAAATTTCACCGTCAGGGCGGAGGAGGAAATGCCCGTGGGAATGCCCCGTTTTTTGAAGGCAAACACCTGCATGGGCTGGCCGCCGGTGGCCGCCGGGGTGACGCTGGAATAAAACATGCCGATGATGGAAACAAACAAGGAGGAGCGGAATTTGGGCCTTAACCCCTGCTGCAGGAAAAACACATGCACCCCCAGGGATTCAAACACCATAAACACGCCGTAGGCTGCAATGGCCATCACAATCCAGAAAGGATGGCTGGAGCGCAGGGCATGCCACGCATCCCCAATTTCCCCATTGGCGGCACCCAAATAAATCACAATGCCGATGGTGAGAAAAATAACCAGGGCATTGAGAATATTACTGCGTGTCTGCTTGGTGATTTTGGCCAATCCTTTATTCCTCGTTTTTCTCCAGTTTGGGCACATACACTCTGCCATCTTCTATTATAGCACGTTTTCCGCCGTTTGGCCACCCTCCCTGCATACTTCTAACCAATTCTTAACCTGCAAACACATTTTTTGAGGGAAACATCACAAACCTTTAGAAAAACCACATTGACACAAAACGTATAAAATGGTATATTTTTTTCAGAAGGTTTTTTTCATTCTATATAAGAAGTAAAGGAGAATGCGCTATGGCATACTTACTGGGTATTGATATTGGCACTTCCGGCACCAAAACGGTGCTTTTCGATGAAAAGGGCAACGGCCTTGCCTCCTATACCGGGGAATACGGCATGCAGCAGCCCAAAAACGGCTGGGCGGAACAGCATCCCCAGGATTGGTGGGAAGCGGTTGTGGACGGCATCCGTGCGGTGCTGGGCAAGAGCGGCGTGGACGCCGGGGAAATTGCCGGTATCGGCCTTTCCGGCCAGATGCACGGCCTGACCATGCTGGATAAGGATAACAAAGTGCTGCGCCCCGCCATCATCTGGTGTGACCAGCGCACTGCCCAGGAATGCGCCGAAATTGAAGCCCTCATGGGCGGCCGGGATCGGCTGATTGCCATCACCGCCAACCCTGCCCTCACCGGCTTCACCGCCGGCAAAATCCGCTGGGTGCAAAAGCATGAACCGGAAATTTACGAAAAGTGCGCCCACATCCTGCTGCCCAAAGATTATATCCGCCTGATGCTCACCGGCGAATACGCCACCGAAGTATCCGACGCCAGCGGCATGCAGCTGCTGGACGTGCCCGGCCGCTGCTGGAGCGATACGGTGCTGGATAAGCTGGGCATCGATAAGGATCTGCTTGGCAAAGTATACGAAAGCCCCGAAGTTACCGGCGTAATCACCCCCAAAGTGGCAGAGCTCACCGGCCTCAAGGCCGGCACCCCCGTGGTGGGCGGCGCTGGCGATAACGCCGCCGCTGCCGTTGGCACGGGCGTTGTGCGCTCCGGCCGTGCTTTCACCACCATCGGCACTTCCGGCGTGGTCTTCGCCCACACCGATATGGTCACCATCGATCCCCTGGGCCGTGTGCACACCTTCTGCTGCGCCGTTCCCGGTGCATGGCATGTGATGGGCGTCACCCAGGCCGCCGGCCTTTCCCTCAAGTGGTTCCGGGATACCCTGTGCGCCGATGAAGTGGCCGTGGCCAAGCAGATGGGCTGCGATAGCTATGACCTGATCAATAAGCAGGTGGCCCAGTCCCCCATCGGGGCCAACCGCCTGTTCTACCTGCCCTACCTGATGGGTGAACGCACCCCCCACCTGGATTCTGATTGCCGCGGCGCCTTCGTTGGCCTTTCCGCCATGCACCAGAAGCGGGATATGGTGCGCGCCGTGATGGAAGGCGTGGCCTACTCCCTGAAGGATTGCCAGAGCCTGTTCGGCCAGATGGGCCTGAACATTAACCACATGGCCGCTTGCGGCGGCGGTGCCAAGAGCCCCATCTGGCGCCAGATGCTGTCCGATCTGTACGGCTGCGATATCATGACCGTTAAGGGCGAAGGCCCGGCCCTGGGCGTGGCATTGCTTGCCGGTGTTGGCGCAGGCATCTATTCCTCCGTGCCCGAAGCCTGCGATGCCGCCATCCAGTACGGCGATAAGTGCGGCCCCGATGCCAATGCCCCCGAATACATCAAGAATTACGAATTCTACCGCACCATCTACCCCGCCCTGAAGGATGTATACGCCCGGCTGGCCAACCTGTAATTTTTTCCCTTTATGTTTCCTGCCCCGTGTTCCCCTTTTCGGAACACGGGGCTTTTTTCGCCCCGGCCTTTGCCCCTTGCATTTCTTTCCCCCGGAAAGCAGGAATTTTCCCGGCCCGTGTAGAATGAATTGGTTTGGTATCTGCACAATTTTCGTTTGCCAAAACGAAAAGGGAGATGAACTTTGTTGAAACGCTTTCTGGCCCTGCTTTTGTGCCTTTTTGCGGTGATGGGCTGCGCCTACGCCGAAAGGCTGCCTGATGACCAGCTGATTACCTATTACGATAACGCCGTTTTTGTGGGGGATTCGCTGTTTGAGCTTTTGCGCTACCACATCAACGGCGTGGTGCGAAAGGAACATCCCCAGTATTTTCAGGGCGTGAAATTCTATTCCGCCCACGGGTTCAAGCTGGCCACCGCCGCCATGACCTACCCTTCCCACACCGAAGCCAACCTGATGTACAAAGGCCGGGCCGCCACCGTGCAGGATATTATGCGCCTGACCCAGCCGGATAAGGTTTTCTTCCAGATCGGCATGAACGACCGTATCGGCAACGATGTGGAGGCCGGGCTGCGTTACGTGGAAACCCTGAACGCCCTCATTCACGAGGTTTCCCCGAACACGAAAATCCATTATTTTTCCCTCACCCCCGTCACCGCCCCCATCAACATCAAGGAGCCCAACCGGCAAATCAAACGGGATGGCTACAACGCCGCCCTGGAGGAAAAATGCCGCCAGCTGGGGGTGCATTACATCGAGGTGGCCGCCTTCCTGAAGGATGCGGAAGGCCTGCTGGACCCGAAACTGGCCACCGATGACGGCTACCACCTGAATGATAAAGGCAACACCATCTGGATTCAGAAAATGCTGGATTTTGCCCAAGCCCAATACGAAGCCGGGCAATGGGCCCCTGCCCCGGCAAACCCCTGAAAAAAATTGACCTGTGAAAGGAATGTGTACCATGAAAAAAGTCCTGCTGCTCCTGTGCCTGCTTCTTATCGCCTTCGCCCTGACTGCCTGCGGCGGCGAAAAAGCCCCCGAAGCTGCCTCCACCCTGGCCATGCCGCTGAATGAACTGGTTTCCGGTAAGATTGCGGACGCCGAAAAACTGATGGATATGCCCTTGACCGATCTGGAAGATTATCTGGGCATTGATCCTTCCCTGTACACCGATGCGGTGTACCTGCTGGAAGGCGATTTGACCGGCCGTGAAGTGCTGGTGGTGCGTGCAGTGGATCAGGATGCCGCCAAAACCGTTGCCGCCTGCCTGGAAAACTACCGGGAACAGCGCCTGCATGAAACCCAGAATTACCTGCCCGATGTGTACACCATGCTGAAGGATACCGCCGTGCAGCAAAAGAACAACACCGTGGCCCTGATTATGCTGGAAAACGGCCCGAAGCTTTCCACCGCCCTGCTGGCCGGGGAATGATGGGTTGTAATGAACGAAGCAGGAGACTGCGAGCCCCTTTGGCCTCACGCAGACACACGTTTTCGTAATGCATACCTTTTCTTTGCGAATGGGATGTGAGCACGGCCCACCGGGGCAGGGGACTGCTCGTCCCCTGTACCCCACGGCAGGGAGGAGCTCCCTGCACCCAGTATGCGAAAATACGCACAGTTTCCAACGGACGGTCTGCGCATGAAGCTTAAGCTAACTTTTCCTTTGCGAATGGGGTGTGGGCACGGCCCACCGGGGCAGGGGACTGCTCGTCCCCTGTACCCCACGGCAGGGAGGAGCTCCC
>JAZUQI010000076.1:0-4143 GCA_045605625.1 Clostridia bacterium | reverse complement strand
ACCAGGCCGGTCACGGTGAAGGTGACGGTGATGGTGGTGTTGGGGCCGGGCACGGTGCAGCCGATATCTTCGGTAGAGCCATAGGAATTCACAAACAGCAGACGGGCATAATCGCCTTCGCAGTCCACTTCGGTGTACTCGATGGTCTTGCCTTCGCCAATCTTAATCTTGGCATCGGAGATCACCACGTGGCCTTCGTTGATGAGGGCGGACGGGAAATCGGTGGAGACAAAGGGCAGGTTATACTTTTCGTCGCTGCCAAAGCCCATTTCGCCGGTGGTCAAGGAAACGGAATAGGTGCCGTCGCCGTTGATCACGGTATCCACAAAGCTTCCGCCGTAGTCCACAGCATTGCTGTCCGCATCCCAACCGGTGAGGCGGTTGAAGAAGCCGGGGTTCGCTTCGCTGTTGAGACCGTAGTTGGCATCGCTCCATTCGTTGCGGAAGATGTAGGAAGCTGTCTGCACGCCCATATAAGCGTTGTAATCCTTGGCCAGCAGTTCATCCAGTTCTGCCTGGCTGAGACCTGCGCCTTCTTCTTCAGCGGCAGCAACAGGGGCAGCGCCCTTGACGAACTTGAAGGTGATTTCGATGTTCTTCACTTCGGCGAAAGCAGCCTTATCCACCATGATGGCGGAAACGCCGTTCAGGTCGCCGTCGGAGGTGCGGGCGGTGTCGGGCAAGTCAGAAACCCATTCGTTGTAGAAGTTCACACGGGTGGTAATCTTGTCATCGGTGGTGGTGAAGCCTTCGGTGAAAGCCACGTCTTCGCCGTTCACCTTAATGGAAGTGATATCCATGCAATAGCCGGGATACTGAATTTCGCCATTGGCAAGGCCCAGGGCAGCAAAGGCCAGATCCTTGGCAGCGCCGCCTTCTACGGCAGAGAAATCGAGAGCAACGGTGTATTCGCCTTCGCCGGTAACGTTCACATTGGTGGCCTTCACGGCAGAATCATCCACGCCACAGTACTGGTTGGCCCAGGCGGCATCGGCGTACATGATATAAGCCATGGCATCATACAGGGTGAAGTCGATTTCATAGGTCTTCACTTCGGTATCAAAGAGGGCCTTATCGATCATCACGGCAGAGATGGCATCCTTATTGGAGTTATAGGTGCGGGCATCTTCGGGAACTTCGCTCACCCATTCGTTCATCACGTTCATACGGGTGGTGAGGCCTTCGTCGGTGGAAGTATAGCCCTTGGTGAAGGCAATGCTTTCGCCGTTGATGCGGATATCATTGATCTTCATGGCATAGCCGGGGAAGGTGATTTCGCCGCGGTGGATCATCAGGGCGGTGAAAGCAACGCCGGTGGCATAGCCAGCTTCGGTTTCGGAGAAATCCAGGCCCACGGTGTAGTCGCCGGCGCCGGTGATCTTGGCGGTGGTGGCCTTCACCTTGGTTTCGGCGCCGTCATGCCAGTACTGGTTGGCCCAGGCGGTATCGGCATAAGCGATGTAGGCGGTGTCTTCCGTCTTGCAGGTGAAGGTGAAATCCACTTCCACGGTCTTCACATCGGCAAAGGCAGCCTTATCCACGATGACGGGAGAAGCGTTGGAAACATCGCCGTCGAAGGAATGAGCATCTTCAGGCAGTTCGGTTACCCATTCGTTGTAGATGTTCATACGGGTTTCGATGCCGTTATCGGAAGAGGTGTAGCCCTTCTTCACTTCGATAGCTTCGCCGTTTACACGGATTTCGTTGATCTTGATGAAATGGCCGGGGAAGTTGATTTCGCCCTTCTTGATGCCAACGGCAGCAAAAGCCAGATCCTTGGCAGAGCCTTCTACCGTGCCGGTGAAATCCAGGCCGATGGTGTAATCGCCGTCGCCGGTAATCAAGGCTTTTTTAGCCACAACGCCGGTATCCACGGGATCGCCCCAATACTGGCTGGCCCATGCAGCAGCGGCATACATGAGATAAGCCACGTCTACAACGTCATTATTCTGAATGCCGGTGTAGAGCTGTTCAATTTCTGCCCGCAGGGCAGCAATCTGTTCGCTTTCGGCCACTGCACCGGAGATGCAGGAGAGAAGCAGAACGACAGCCAAGAAAATGGAAAGTACCTTTTTCATACGGGTGTCCTCCTAAAAGAAATTTTTTATACCATTCATTTGTCCGTGGACAAATAAGGCGCAATAGGGAGTGGGGGAGAATTACAGCGTACCGCCGGGCTGAATGGAGCCGGGAACGATGATGTGCTCCACTTCTTTTTCATCACCGGCATCAATGGATTTCACCAGCAGTTCCACCGCCGTTTCGCCCATCTTCTGCACATCCTGATGGTATGTAGTCAGCTTGGGGCGAAGTACCGTGGACAGCAAAATGCCGTCATACCCGGCAATGGAAATATCCTCCGGAGCGGAAAGGCCGGCCTTTTCCAGCCGGGAGAGGGCCCCCAGGCAGGAATAATCATCCGGGTAGAAAATACAGGTGGGGCGGTTTTCCAAAGCCAGCAGTTTCTTGGTGGCTTCGGAAATCGAGGCCGGGTCGTGGTATGCGGAAGGCACCACATATTCATCCGGCACCACAATGCCAAGGGCCAGGCAAGCTTTATAAAAGCCGTTCAGCCGCTGCACCGTTACGTATCCATCGCCCTGGCCGTGCACAAAAGCTATCTTCCGGTGGCCTTTTTCATAGGCGTATTGCACCAGCTGCATCATGCTATTTTGGTTATCACTCAGCACACAACTGCAGCAATCGTAATTATAATCAATGGCTACGCAGGGGAGATCGCTGCTGGCCAGCTTCACCACTTCCGGGTGCTGGAACGCCGCCTGCAGAATGATCACGCCGTCCAGGCAGCGGTATTTGGCATGCTCGTAATAAGAATTAGCCTTGGATTTGTTCAGGAACGTGATATCGTATCCCTTCTGCCCGGCAGCGGAACGAATCCTGTCAATCAGCAGGGAAAAGTATTCGTGGTGGATCTCATCCTCATACAGAACGCCGATATTATAGGAACGATTGGTTTTCAGCGCCCGGGCGGCTGCATTGGGGAAATAGCCCATTTCCTGGGCAATGCGGCGAATGCGCTTGGCGGTTTGGTTATTGCTGTCCACCTGCCCATTCAGCGCACGGGAAACAGTGGCCACCGATACATTGCACAGGTTTGCAATATCCTTTAACGTAACCACCGCATTCACCATCCTTCTTTATTGAAATAACATAATGTAAACGTTTGCAAGCACATCATAGTACGACGAATGAGCATTGTCAAGATATTTTTTACAATTTCTAATAAAATTTTGACCATTTTATCAATATTAACCCAGTATTCATACTTGCGTAATATAAATGCAATATTTGCATTGCAAACGTTCCCAATGGTATTTTCGGGTTACGGCATAGAATAGAAACAAGGAGGGAAAGATTTCACTTTTTTCTGCTTGACAGAACGAGAAAAGCAAAGTATAATATTCGTTGTGCTGAGCCGGTGTGTTGGAATTGGCAGACGAGGCGGACTCAAAATCCGTTGTCAGCGATGACGTGTGGGTTCGAGTCCCACCACCGGCACCAAGAGAAAGACTGAAACAAAAATTGTTTCAGTCTTTTATTATTGAAAAACAGCCCTCAACCATATATTGAATTTTGTTATTCTATATATGTTTTATCTTGACGGCGGAAATGAAAATATATAAAATGGATTTAGTAACAAATACGGATAAGAGAGAAGGCCAAACAATGAAAAACAAGAGCTGGCTGGTTTATGTAGAGGTAATTGCAATTGCAATTGTGCTTGCTTTGAACTATCACTTGTTTGTGGTGAAAAACGGCTTTGCTCCGGCTGGGCTAAACGGCATTGCCACCATGGTGCAGTATAAAACCGGGTTCAGCATCGGCTACATGTCCCTGCTGATCAATACGCCCCTTTGCATTCTGGCCTATTTCCTATTGGACAGGCCCTTTGCCCTGCGTTCCTTCTGCTTTTGCATCACTTATTCCTTTGCCTTTCTGGCGCTGCAAAGCATGGGCCTGGAAAAGTTTCAATATGTCACCGGCGGCCACGATACCATTTACCCCGTGATTCTCAGCGGTGTCATCAGCGGCTTTGTGTATGGCGTTTGCTTCCGGCAGCAGGCATCCACCGGGGGAACGGATATTATCTCCAAATACATCAGCACGAAAAAGCCGGAACTG
>JAZUQI010000075.1:0-2186 GCA_045605625.1 Clostridia bacterium | reverse complement strand
GGCATTGCCTGCGCCGTGAATGTGGTGCTGGATTTTCTGTTCGTCAAGGGCATGAATATGGGCGCTGCCGGCGCCGCCTGGGCCACGGTAATTGCCCAAGCCCTCAGTTTCCTGATTGCCGCCGTGTACCTTGGCCGCTCCCGTTTCATTTTCGATTTCAAGCTTTCTTCCTTCCGCATCCAGAAAGAAAAAATGAAGATGATGATTAAGCTTGGCATTCCCTCTTCCGTGCAGAGTATTATTGTCAACATTTCTTTCCTTGTGATGAGTGCGGTGGTGAATTCCATTGGCGGCGTGGTGGCCTCTGCTGCTGTTGGCATTGTGGGCAAGTTCAATTCCTTCGCCATTTTGCCTGCCGTTGCCATGTCCAGCTCCATCAGCGCCTATGCCGCCCAGAATATCGGCGCCGGGCTTCATGACCGGGCAAGGAAGTGCCTGAACGTGGGCATGGGCATTGCCCTTTCCATCAGCGTGGCCATCCTGCTTCTGGTACAGCTGTTCCCGGAAACCATCATCGGCTTTTTCGATAATAACCCCAGCACCATTAAAAGCGGCGTGGAATACATCCGCACCTTCTCCATCGAATATCTGTTCATTCCCATTCTGTTCAGCATCAACGGCCTCATCATGGGGGCCGGGCACACCTTCTTCACCCTCATTTCCGGCACGGTATCTTCCCTGTTCCTGCGCATTCCCGTGGCCATTATTTTCGGCAAAGTGCTGAACCTCGGCCTCACCGGCGTTGGCCTGGCCGGCCCTGCAGCCACCCTTTGCGGCGTGTGCCTTGCCGGCTGGTTCCTGCTTTCCGGCCGCTGGCTGAAAGATAAAACGGGCATTCGCCGGGAAGAAAACACAAAAAATGCCGAAACAGCGGAATAATTCGAAAATTTTCTTCAATGTTTTGCATTCTGTCGCTTGTAATTTTTTCTTGTCTATGGTACAATGACTTGCGTTGAATTCAAGGAGGTACGATTACATGGGTTTTCTGAATGTTGTTACGATTATTCTTATGGTCATTGCTTCTCTGGCTCTGATCATCAGTGTTTTGATGCAGTCTTCTGATGAAAACGGCCTGAGCGCCCTCACCGGCGGTTCTTCCGAATCCTTCTTCAGCAAGAACAAAATGAACACCCTGGAAGGCAAAATGGCCATGGTCACCAAGGTTTCTGCCATTGCTTTCGTGGTGCTGGCTCTGATCATGCTGATCATCCCCGGCTGAGCATAGGGAAATCAAAACAAAGCGGCACATTCCGCTTACAGGGCTGACGTTTGTTTTGTCAGCCCTTTCTTTGCGTAATAATCATATTTTGCAGGAGTGGCTATGATCGTTCTGTCTGTTCAAAATTTGCAAAAATCCTTCGGCGGCAATGAAGTGCTGAAGGATGTTTCCTTTGTGTTGCAGGATCATCAGCGCATGGGCTTGGTTGGCGTAAACGGCTGCGGCAAATCCACGCTTCTGAAAATCCTGGCAGGGCTTATGGATGCAGACGGCGGCAGCTATTCCTTAAGCAAAGGCCTGTCCCTTGGCTATATGGAGCAGCAGTTTGCCGTGCATGGGAACGAAACGGTGTACGAAATCCTGAAAGATGTGTTCACCCCCGTTTTCGCCATGGAAGAAAAGCTGCGGCAAATGGAAGTGGATATGGCATCCACCCAAAACGAAACGGAACTGAAGCGCCTGGGCGACAGCTATGAAAGGCTGAATTTCCTTTTTGAACAGGCGGATGGCTATGCCTGGCAATCCTCCATTGCCGGGGTGCTGGCCGGCCTTGGCTTTGAAAAGCATCAATGGGATCAGCCTGCAGCCCTGCTTTCCGGCGGCGAACTGACCAGGCTTTGCCTGGCAAAGCTTTTGCTGCAAAAGCCGGACCTGTTGCTGCTGGACGAACCCACCAACCACCTGGACCTGGAAGCCCTGGCCTGGCTGGAAAAATACCTGTCCGAATATAAAGGCGCCGTCATTGTGGTTTCCCATGACCGTTATTTTCTGGATCATATCTGCACCCATATCACGGAACTTCTCCTTGGCCATGCGGAAACCTACCTGGGTCATTATTCCGCCTATATGCCTCAGCGGGCGGAGCGGTTTGAAATCCGCATGCGTGCCTGGGAGCAGCAGCAAAAGTTCATTGAACGGGAACAGGCCATCATCGCCCGCTATAAATCCTTCAACCGGGAAAAATCCA
>JAZUQI010000074.1:0-3221 GCA_045605625.1 Clostridia bacterium | reverse complement strand
CGGGCGCACGATGATTCGGGGGTCCAACAGGCCGGTGGGGCGGATGATCTGCTCCACGATCCGGCTGGAGCGTTCCACTTCCCAGGGGAAGTCGGATCGTAGCCATGTCGTTCTGTGAGCCAAGGAGTTGTTTCATACATTTGTCTTCCTAAGACCGCTTGGCCTCCGACTTCGGGCGCACGATGATTCGGGGGTCCAACAGGCCGGTGGGGCGGATGATCTGCTCCACGATCCGGCTGGAGCGTTCCACTTCCCAGGGGGCCGGGGTGGCGGAAACGAAGAGGGTTTGGTGGATGCGCTCCAGAAATTCCTCAAAGCGCAGGGGCCGGTTATCAAAGGCGGAGGGCAGGCGGAAGCCGTATTCCACCAGGGCCTCTTTCCGGGCCCGGTCCCCGGCGTACATGGCACGGATCTGGGGGATGGTAACGTGGCTTTCGTCAATCATCAGCAGAAAATCATCCGGGAAATAATCCAGCAGGCAAAAGGGCGGATCCCCGGGCTTTCTTCCGTCAAAATAGCGGCTGTAGTTTTCAATGCCGTTGCACATACCAATTTCCCGCAGCATTTCAATATCATACCGGGTGCGCTGGCCGATGCGCTGGGCTTCCAGCAGTTTCCCTTCTTTTTCAAATTCTTCAATGCGCAGGGCCATATCCCGTTCAATACAGGCCAGGTTTTCCTCCCGGTTTTCCATGGAGGTGGCGTAGTGGGTGGCCGGGTAAATGGCGGTGTGCTGCACGGTGTGGAGGGTGTGGCCGTCCACCACGGAAAATTCGGAAATGCGGTCAATTTCATCGCCGAAAAATTCCACCCGGACGCCGTTTTCCTTCTGCCCGGCAGGAATGATTTCCACCACATCCCCACGCACCCGGAAATTGCCCCGTTCAAAGGCGTAATCATTGCGCTCGTACTGGATTTCCACCAATTTACGCAGCAGGGCATCCATTTCCATTTGCATGCCCGGGCGCAGGGAAATCATTTGCCCTTCGTATTCGGAAGGGTCGCCCATGGAATAGATGCAGCTGACGGAGGACACAATGATTACATCCCGCCTTTCCCGCAGGGCGGCGGTGGCGGAGTGGCGCAGCCGGTCAATTTCCTCATTGATGGAGGCGTCCTTTTCGATGTAAGTATCGGCGGAAGCAATGTAAGCTTCCGGCTGGTAATAATCGTAATAGGAAACAAAGTATTCCACGGCACTATCCGGGAAAAAGGCCTTGAATTCGGCGCAAAGCTGGGCGGCCAGGGTTTTATTATGGGCAATCACCAGGGTGGGCCGGTTCAATTTGGCAATCACGTTTGCCATGGTAAACGTTTTGCCGGAGCCCGTTACCCCAAGCAATGTTTGGGCCGGCATGCCCTGTTGAAAGCCTTCCACCAGCTGGCGGATGGCCTCCGGCTGGTCGCCGGTGGGGGCAAATTCGGAACGCAGAACAAACTGATTCATGCAAAGCTCCTTTTCGATGAAAAACGATACAAACAGTATAGCACAGGTTCGCCTGTTTTACCATGTTTTTTGCACTGCGAATTTTTTGCAAACGGCCCACGGCGGCACCGGATTTTTTGCCTGCTTATGCTGCGAAAATTTTGCTGGAAGCGGCTTTTCGGCCTCTTTTCCACAGAAAAACACTTTGCCTTTCGGGACACACTTTCTGCGAAAAGATGCAGGGAGGTGCGTTTTGAAATGGCGGATTACAGGATTTTGCATTCGCCCCGTCTTTCCGGTGAAGCTTGGATCAGTACGGCAAAAAATGCCGTTTTGCCCATCATGGCGGCCACTCTTCTGACGGGGGAACAATGCGTGATTCATCGGGTGCCCAGCCTGACGGATACGGTGCACATGGGGGAACTTCTCAAAAGCTGCGGCGCCCAGGGGTGCATGGAGGAAGATACTTTCGTGGTGCGAAGCCCAGGGGTGCACAGCCCCCGGGAAGGGGAATTGCTTCGCTGCATGCGGGCCAGCATTCTGGTATTGGGGCCGCTGCTGGCCCGAAACGGGGAATGCGTGTTTTCCATGCCGGGGGGCTGTGCCATTGGCCAGCGGCCCATTGATTTGCATTTGAAGGGCCTGCAAAAGCTGGGGGCCAAGGCGGAAATGGAAGGCGGATGGATCCGGGTGACGGGGAAATTGCAGGGGGCCAATATTTACCTGGATTTTCCCTCGGTGGGGGCCACGGAAAATTTGGTGATGGCGGCCACCTTGGCATCCGGGTTGACAAGGATTGAAAATGCGGCCAAGGAGCCGGAAATTGCGGATTTGTGCCGGTTCCTTAACAGCATGGGGGCCAGGATTGCCGGGGTGGGCACCAATAACCTGATGATCGAAGGGGTGGAAGCCCTGCACGGCACGGAATACACCCCCATCCCGGACCGCATTGAGGCCGGAACCCTGGCCTGTGCTGCGGCCATGACGGAGGGCAGCGTGCTTTTGCAGGGGGCCAGAAGCGACCACATGCGGGCCTTGCTTTTCAAACTGGCGGAGGCCGGTATGATTTTTCAGGAGGACCAGAAGGGCCTGCGCATCCGGGGGAAAATCAAGCGGCCCATGGAGGTGCGCACCCTCTCATACCCCGGCTTTCCCACGGATATGCAGGCGGTTTTGATGGCGTCCACCACCCAAGTGAACGGCCTTTCCATTTTTCTGGAAACCATTTTTGAAAACCGGTTCATGCACGTGGTGGAGCTTTGCCGCATGGGGGCCAATATCCGGGTGGAAGGGCAATTGGCCCTGGTGCAGGGGGGCAAAATGCTGACGGGCACCGATGTGACGGCCACGGATTTGCGGGCCGCTGCCGCCTTGATGCTGGCCGGGATGGCGGCCCAGGGAGAAACCCTGCTGCACGACCCTTCCGGCCATCTCATGCGTGGATACGAGGCCTTGGAGGAAAAGCTGCAATCCCTGGGGGCGGAGGTGGAAAAAAAGGCATAAGCAAATCCCTTCCCTGCATACACATGATATGCAAAGGAGGGGATTTTTTATGGCGCAGCAAGCCATCCGGAAAATGAAACGAAAGCAGGAAAAGGCAGGGGGCGTTTTGCGTGGGGTGCTGGTGGCCGTGGGGGTCACGCTGGCGGCGGTGGTGGTATTTGCCGTAGTGATTGGCCTGACGGAACTGAGTGATTCGGTGATCCGCATTCTCAATCAGGTGATCAAGGTGGGCGCCATTTTTCTGGAAACCATTTTTGAAAACCGGTTCATGCACGTGGTGGAGCTTTGCCGC
>JAZUQI010000073.1:0-2063 GCA_045605625.1 Clostridia bacterium | reverse complement strand
AAACATGGCGTATTCCGTGCCGGTATTGGCGCTGCCGGCGGTGCCCACGCCCCCCTGAATCTGGGCGGCTTCATCGGTGATGATATCGCCGTAGAGGTTGGGCAGCAGGAACACCTGGAAATTGGAACGGATGGCCGGGTTCACCAGATTGGCGGTCATGATATCGATATAGTATTCATCCGCCTGAATATCCGGGTATTCCGCCGCTACTTCATGGCAAATGGCGGAAAACATGCCATCGGTTTTTTTCATGATGTTGGATTTGGTGACGATGGCCACATGGGTTTTGCCGTTCTTTTTGGCAAATTCAAAGGCGGAACGGGCAATGCGCCGGGTGCCTTCCACGGTGGTCACTTTGAAATCCATGGTGAGGGTATCGGAAATTTCAATGCCCCGGCTGCCCAGGGTGTATTCCCCTTCGGTGTTTTCCCGGAAGAAGGTCCAGTCAATGTTTTCTTCCGGCACGCACACCGGCCGCACATTGGCGTACAAATCCAGCGCCCGGCGCAAACTCACATTGGCGCTTTCCATCTTGCCGCCGGAGGGGGTGGTGGTGGGGCCTTTCAGCAGCACATCGCATTTCTTGATTTCCGCCATCACATCATCCGGCACCGCCTGGCCAAGCGCCAGCCGGTTTTCGATGGTGAGGCCTTCGATCCCTTTCAGTTCGATGGCGCCTGCCTTGATTTCATCCGAAAGCAGCTTTTCCAGGGCCTTTTTCGCTTCCGCCATGATGATGGGGCCAATGCCGTCGCCGTCGATCAGGCCGATGACCACCTTATTTTCATCCTTCTGCTTCTTGGCGGCGTTCAGGTTCTGGGCCCGGGCAATCTGCTCCCGAAGCAATTGTTCAAAATGATAAACCGCTTGCTTGATCTGCGTTTCCATTATTTTGCCATCTCCTTCGTGTATTGCAAAAGGCCGCCTGCTTTCAGCATATCGCCCTGGCGCTTGGTGAGGCTGCACAAAAGCGGAATTTCCTTGCCGGTAGTGAGGCTGCGCAGCATCATTTCGCCGCTTTCCAGGCCGGCGTAGATGTTTTCGATCACCAGGTCTTCATCTTGATTCAAAAGGTCATAATCTTCGGGGTTTTTGAAAGTGAGGGGCAGGATGCCGGCGTTGATGAGGTTGGCCACATGAATACGGGCAAAGGATTTGGTGATCACCGCCCGAACCCCCAGGTGCAAGGGGGCCAGTGCCGCATGTTCACGGGAAGAACCCTGGCCGTAGTTCATGCCGCCGATGATGAAGCTGCGTTTATTTTTCAGCGCCCGGGCCGGGAACTCTTCATCGCAGACGGTGAAGCAGAATTCGGAAAGCTTGGGCACATTGGAGCGGAAGGGCAAAATCTTGGCCCCAGCCGGCATGATATGGTCGGTGGTGATATTATCGCCCACTTTCAGGGTGAGCTTTGCCGCCAGGGTATCCGGCAGGGGTTCGCCCTTGGGGAAGGGCTTAATGTTGGGGCCCCGCTGCACGGTGAGGGTTTTTGCTTCTTCCAAATCCGCCGGCATGAGCACGCCGCTGTCATCCGCCGCAAAAATTTCGGGCATCTGGATGGCCGGGGCATCGCCCAGGGTGGAAGGATCGGTGATGAAGCCGGTGAGGGCGCTGGCAGCCGCCACTTCGGGGGAAGCCAGATACACCTGGGCATCCCGGGTGCCGCTGCGGCCTTCAAAATTGCGGTTGAAGGTGCGCACGGAAACGCCGCCGGAAGAGGGCGAGAACCCCATGCCGATGCAGGGGCCGCAGGCGCATTCCAGAATGCGGGCACCGGCGGCAATCATATCTTCCAAAGCGCCGCAGCGGCTGAGCATGGTAAGCACCTGCCGGGAACCGGGGGAAATGGAAAGGGATACGGTATCCTTGATTTTCTTGCCCTTGAGGATGGCCGCCACACGCAGCATATCCGCCAGGGAAGAATTGGTGCAGCTGCCAATGCACACCTGGGTTACCGGAATATCGGAAAGGGCGGCGGCTCCCTTCACGTTATCGGGGGAATGGGGGCAGGCAAGCAGAGGCTTTACGTCTGCCAGGTCGATATCGATGATGCGGTCGTATTC
>JAZUQI010000072.1:0-2337 GCA_045605625.1 Clostridia bacterium | reverse complement strand
ATAACAACGGCATTGGCCGTTGCCGAATGTAATGCTGCCATGGGAAGAATTGTGGCAAGCCCCACGGCTGGCAGCTGCGGCATTTTGCCGGGTGCTGTATTGACCTATATGCAAAAGAAGAATGCCAGCAGGGAAGATGTTTGCCTTGCCTTAATCTGCGCAGGAGGCATCGGCATGGTGATTGCCAATAAAGCCAGCCTCAGCGGCGCTGCAGGCGGCTGCCAGGCGGAATGCGGAAGCGCATCGGCCATGGCGGCAGGGGCGCTTGTGGAAATGGCCGGGGGAACGCCGGACATGGTTTTGCACGCCGTGGCCATGGCGCTGAAAAACCAGATGGGCCTGGTGTGCGACCCTGTGGCCGGGCTGGTGGAAGTGCCCTGCATTAAGCGCAATGCTTCCGGGGTGATGATTGCCATTACCGCCGCTGAAATGGCCCTCGCCGGGATTAAAAGCGTGATTCCGGCGGATGAAGTGATTGAAGCCATGGCAGAAGTGGGGGATAGCATGCCCTGCGCCCTGCGTGAAACGGCACAGGGCGGCATTGCTGCCACGGAAACCGCCAAAGAACTGACCCGTAAGATTTTTAAGAACCACAAAAAAGAGGATTAACATGAAATTTGTATCTTGGAATGTAAACGGCCTTCGTGCCGTAATGGGCAAGGGCTTCATGGATGCCTTCCATGCCCTTGATGCTGATATTTTCTGCCTGCAGGAAACCAAATTGCAGGAAGGGCAAATTGAGATGGATTTGCCCGGCTATCATCAGTATTGGAATTATGCGGAAAAGAAAGGCTATTCCGGCACGGCCATCTTTACAAAGATGGAGCCTCTTTCTGTCCGCTATGGCCTTGGAATGGAAGAGCACGACAAGGAAGGCCGTGTGATAACCCTGGAATTTGATGACTTTTATTTCATCACCGTTTACACCCCCAATTCCCAGCGGGAATTGACCCGACTGGAATACCGGATGAAATGGGAAGATGCTTTCCTTGCCTATCTGAAAAAGCTGGAAGAGGATAAGCCTATTGTGTACTGCGGAGACCTGAACGTGGCCGTGGAAGAAATTGACCTTAAGAACCCTTCCTCCAATCACAAAAACGCAGGCTTTACCGATGAGGAAAGAGGGAAGATGCGCACCGTGCTTTCTTCCGGCTTCACCGATACCTTCCGCCACTTCTATCCGGATAAAACCGGGGCCTATTCCTGGTGGAGCTATATGTTCCATGCCCGGGAAAAAAATGCAGGATGGCGCATTGATTATTTCATTGTTTCCGATATATTGAAGGAAAGATTGGTTTCCGCCGCCATCCATCCGGATGTGTTTGGATCCGATCATTGCCCTGTTTCTTTGGAAATTTCGGATTGTTGAGAAAAATTAATAAAAATGCAACATAAAAAGCGAGGGAACCCCCTCGCTTCTATATTGACAGAATTCCTGCATTTTGATATAATCCAAATGAAAACTGAACAGGTTCTCTGCGACTGACGGAAATAATGTGGAATGACCACAGGGGAGCGGAGAATTTTCTACCTTACCAACACACGAGGCCGACCGTCTGGGCGCACTTAACGAAAATATGGGGTTAAGTGTGTCTTTTGCTTTTTAAGGAGGAAAAAGACGATGCGCAAAGTAGGTATTGTAATGGGCAGCGATAGTGACCTTCCCATCATTCGCAAGGCCACGGATATGCTGCAGAAACTGGAAATCCCCTTCGAAGTGCATGTGTATTCCGCACACCGCACCCCGGAAGAAGCCCGTAGCTTTGCACAAAATGCACGGAAGAACGGTTTCGGCGTGATTATTGCCGCAGCCGGAATGGCCGCCCACCTGGCTGGTGCCATCGCTGCAAACACCACGCTTCCAGTTATTGGCATTCCCTGTAAAAGTAATACGCTTGACGGCATTGACGCTTTGCTGTCTACCGTACAAATGCCTTCCGGTATTCCGGTGGCCACTGTTGCGATAGATGGAGGTGCCAATGCCGCTTTGCTTTCTGCCCAGATTCTGGCGGTGGAAGATGCCGAACTGGCGAAAAAGCTGGATGCAAAACGAAAAGCGGATGCACAGATTGTGCTGGAAAAAGATAAAAAAGTGGCAGCGGAACTGAATCAATAACAGCATCTCAATATAACGGAGGATAAATTCTTTATGGGTGGTTTCTTCGGCGCAGTTTCCAAGCATGATACCATTTCGGATGTATTCTTTGGCACGGATTATCATTCCCATCTGGGCACCAAATCCGGCGGCATTGCAGCCTATGACGAAAAAATCGGCCTGCAGCGCAACATTCACAACATTGCTTCCACGCCTTTCAGAACTAAGTTTGAACATATCTT
>JAZUQI010000071.1:0-10086 GCA_045605625.1 Clostridia bacterium | reverse complement strand
GCGACGATTGAGGCTGCGGAGGAATCCCGCCACTTCGACCAACAAAACCGGGGTGCCCTTTGGGTGTCCCGGTTTTGTTATTCTGGAGGTATGACTCTTCCCACATTTTTACACCTGTAACGGGCTGCTTCATTGACAAATATTTGCATGAACACTATAATGAAACAGAGGAAATTCTTTTGTGTTTTCACATGGGGGATATACAGGAGGAAGCGGAATGAAGAAAAGTATTTGGCTGGGGCTGGCGGCCCTTATGCTGCTGATGTGCTGCATGGCCGGGGCCGGGGCAGAGGAATACTGCGAATGCGATGAAAACGGCTGGACGTCGGAGGCCTATTGCAACAACGCCAATTTGTGCATCAACTGTGATTTGAAATTGGAAGGGGGCAAGAAGGCCACCTGTGTGTACCATTATTATGCCTGTGAAAATCCCTCCAAGTGCAAGTATTGTGCGGCGCCCTATGATTACCGGCAGGCCAATACCAATGATTTCGTTTATGGCATTGTGCATGAATACGGGGAATACCGCTATATCAATGAAGAATACTGTGCCTGGAGCTGCGTGATTTGCGGCGACCCGTGGCAATATGGCGGCGATGGGCATGATGTGGCGGAATGCACGGGGCGGTGCATGTGGTGCGATGCCCAGATTGAGAACCCCAGTTCCGTATCGGGGCATTTGTATGACTGCGACAGGCTGTGTTTCTATTGCGGCGAAGAGGCTCCAGCCGGGGCGGACGTGGCGGAGCATGATTACCGCTGCGATGGGGTGTGCGAGGATTGCGGCATCAGGGCGGAATCCGGCACCGGTATTCCGGAACATGATGTGAGGTGCAGCACCTCCGTTTGTATGGATTGCGGCCAGAAAATTGCCGATCTGACGGCGGAAAATGTGTATGTGCGCCACGGAAAATATACCTATGCCTACGAAGGGCACCTGCATTGGCAGGTGTGCCGGGATTGCGGTGAGCCCGACGAATATAGATCCATCCATTCGGTGGAGCGCTGCACCGATACCGTTTGCGAGTGGTGCGGTGCGGAAATTGATAAAAGTTCGGCCTATGGGGTGGACGTGCATGAAAATGTGGTCTACACCTTCTATGATGAAGACCGGCACCAGCGCACCTGTAAGGATTGCGGCGAAACCCTGGATTTTCTGGGATACCACGACGTGGGCTGCGATGGCAAATGCAAGGCATGCGGTGCGGTGATTGCCTCCGAGGGCAACCATGACTGGCAGCAGGCCTGGGATGAAACCCATCATTGGTCCGTTTGCGGCATTTGCAATGAAGTGTTGGAAGAAAAACGGGAGCATTACCGCTACTGCGATGACGGAAACACCTGCCATGGCTGCGATGCCCCCTATTCCGGCCCGGCCATTGCCCATTTGTACGAAATGTATGTGTATGTGGATCAGGACGGCTGCCAGATGAAGTGCATGGAATGCGGCGAAGTGATGGGGCAGAAGGTGCCCCATACGGTGTGGTGCTATGCCAATACCAACAGCTGCTCCCTGTGCGGCGCCTATTGCGAAAACCCGGTGCTGAACCACACCCAATGGCTTGATACCTTTGAAAGCGATGAAAACCACCATTGGACCACCTGCTATGATTGCGGCGTGCAGATGGAAAAAATGCCCCACCAGTATTACTGCGCCGGGGAAAATACCTGCGGCGAGTGTGGCCGGAAAGATTTGACGGAAGATATGGCCCTGCATTCCCCGGTGTATTACAGCTATAAGGCGGTGGACGAAAAGTATCACCAGCAGATTTGCAAGGATTGCGACGGCGTGGTGGCCACCCGGGTCCATGTGGATAACGATGGGGATCGGGTGTGTAACCTGTGCGGCGGCAGCATGACGGAAAAGGAAGCCCTGGGCACCTGGAGCCAGGAACGCTATTGCGCCGCCTGCGGCCAGTTCACCGCCCATAAGGGCAGCTATGACCTGAAAAAGCATTGGGGCTATTGCGAAGTGTGCGGCAAGGAAAGCGAAGATGATCATCAGGTGAGCTGCGAAAACGAAGCGGAAAAAATTTGCTCCGTGTGCGAGGGCAAGGGCATTTCCTACCAGGATGTGGAGCATTCCAGCGAGCGGGTTTATCAGCACGATGCCCAAAACCATTGGGAAAGCTGCTCCGTTTGCGAAGAAGCCATGGAAGAAAAAGCCCCCCACACCTTTGGGGAGGATGGCCTTTGCACGGTGTGCGGCTGGCAGCCCCCTGTGCCCGGGGATGCCAATGGGGACCGGGGCGTGAATGCCCGGGATGCGCTGGCCGTTTTGCGGTATGCTAACGGCTTTGGCAATGCCATTGATAAGGACGCCTGCGACGTGAATGACGATGGGGCCGTGAACGGCACCGATGCCCAGCTGATTTTGCAGTATGTGGCGGAGCGGGGCGTAATCCTGAAATAAGAAATAGAAATGAAAGACCGTTTTTTCCGGAAAAACGCCGGGGAAAACGGTCTTTTTGTTAAAAACTGGAAATAGTTGTAACAACTGGGCCGGTTTGCTTGAAAAGTGGAAAAGCCAGGCATATAATAGGAATGAACATGTGAAACGGAAAAAAGGGAGGGTTCTCCATGAAAAAACGGTATGTATTTTTATTGGCGGCGGTGCTGTTTTGCCTGATGCTGCCCGGGGCAGCCGGGGCGGAAAAGCAGATATACACCGATTTTGAAATTCATATCGGCTCCGGGGAAACCCTGATGCCTGCTTACCCGGATTTTTCTTCCCAAATCGGAAAGGGGCTTACCCGGGATGATTTTATCATCACCTATGCAAATGACGGCAACAACCGCTTTTTTGATGAAGAGGGCCGGTGCACCGCCCTTTGCGAATCCTCCGGCAGTTATATGTATTTCTCCATGATTTACACCCCGAAAAAGGCCGGGGTGGGGGAGAAAACCACTTTTTACGGAAAAATGTATGTGTATGAACCCATGGAAGAAATCTCATTTCCGGAGGGCTGGAAAAAGGTGATGCTGTCCGAAGGGGAAGGGTGCAGCCTGGAAGTGGAAACCAGCCGGTATGCATACCAAAGCCTGGAAATCATCAATTCCAATGAAGCGGTGGTGGGGGCCAGCCTTTTGTATCAGTACAATAACCGGTGGATGCTGGTATTGAATGAAAAGGCGGAAGGAGAGGCAACCATCACCATCCGGGCTTATAACGGATTGGAAAAAGTATTGCCGGTTACCGTCACCAATCCCCCCACCAAGGTGGCCTTCGGGGCGGAAAAATTTACGGGCTATGTGGGCGACGTGGTGGATTTGGGCCTGGATCTTGGCGGGGCCACCACGCTGCTCAGGTATATGAATTTGCGCAGCAACAGCCAGGAAGTGAACGCCCGGGATTATCTCCCCGGCTGGAACCGGCAGGAATGGGGCTTGTTCCATGCGCTGAAATCGGGCCTGTTTGAACTGACGCTGGAAACCTATAACGGCCACAGCGGCAGCGTGGCGGTGGAAGTATATGATACGGAGCCGGTTCGGGACATTCAAATTTCCTCCGGCACGGTGAATGAAGGGGCAGCGGTGGAGGTAAAGCTGCTTTCTGCGGAGGGAAAGGTGCTGCATGCGCCCCTTCGCATTACGGAGGGCAGCGATTTGGTGCGCCTGAACGGCGGAAAGCCTTATCAGCTTGCGGCCCTGGCCCCGGGCCTTGTGCAGATGGAAGTGGAAAACCGGGATGGCAGTGTGATCCGCAAGGAACTGGAAGTGGCGGCCCAGCCGGATAAAACTTTCCTGAATGTAGAAACGCTGGAAATGGATATCGGGGATACCTTTGACCTTTCCGTTTCCTTCGATCAGGGGCAAACGGATTACTGGTATCAGGTGGAGTATGATGAAAAAACGCCGGAAAACGGCCTGAAGTGCATCCGCCTGGAAGGGGATCGGCTGATTGCCCAGGCCCCCGGCAGCGCCACCATCCGGGTGGTTTCCTCCGCCCTGGAAAATGCCAGCTGCAAGGTGACAGTGAAGGAAGGGGAAAAGGAAGTTTCCATTCGTTTGCCGGAAGAATACCTGGGCCTGAACCATACGTGGCAATTGAAAGTGGTGGATAAGGCAGGGCAGGAATACCCGGCCACCTTCCGCTGCGTCAGCAACAGCGGAAACACCATCTCGCAGGATGGCGTAATCACCGGGAAATGGGTGGGCAAAGTGACGGTATATGCCGCCCTTTCGGATGGCCGGGAAATCAGCATCCAGGTGCAGGTGGTAACCAAGCCCCTGTGGCTGAAGCATGAGGATGTTTCCTGCTATGTGGATGATGCATCCGCCCTTGTGTATCTGGAATCGGATGTGGGGCTGGGGCTGCCCTCGCTTTCGGAAGTGGAAATCACCGTTTCGGATGAAACCATTGCAGCGTATCAGGGGGGAAAACTGGTGCCCAAAGCCCCGGGCAAAACCCATGTTTCCGTAAAAGCCAAATACAGCGATGCGGAGTGCGTGTTCATCCTCACCGTGAAAGAAAGGAATGAACTGGAAACCCAGTACAACCAGGTGGATGTGCCGGCAGGCTATTCCCTGCGCCTGCCCCAGGTGACGGATTTGCAAGGCAACGTGATTGAGGTTACCTGGGAAATGACCTACCATGTGCCCGGCCCCGGCAACCCGGACAGCGTGGGGTTTAAACTGGAAGGGGATGTGCTCAGCTGCCTGTGGCCTTCCGCCGTGTGCGAAGTGACGGGCACGGCCTCCTTCGGCGGCCAGGTGAAGATCAACGCCAAGGGATATCGGCTGGCGGAGGAAATCCGCTTTTTGCAGGATGAATATGTGATGCCAAAGCACGACAGGCGCATGCTGAAAGTGGAAGCGGTGCAGGATGAAAACGGCTATGGCGCCTGCAAAACGGGCCAGCTGATGTGGATGGTGGAGGATGAAACCA
Organism: Clostridia bacterium; assembly: GCA_045605625.1. Classification (GTDB taxonomy): domain Bacteria; phylum Bacillota; class Clostridia; order Christensenellales; family Aristaeellaceae; genus RUG563. The sequence continues at coordinate 5,198 of JAZUQI010000071.1, read as the reverse complement.
TCGTGCAGCTGGAACAGAACAATCAAAACGATTATCAATGGATCCGGGCCCTGCGCCACGGGCAAACCAAGGTGTATGCCATCAGCGTCAGCGGCGTGGTGGCGGAATGCACCGTCATGGTGGATCGCACCCGGGTGGATGCCGGGGATGTGAATGCGGATAACTATATCGATTCGCAGGATACGACGCTTCTGCTTAGGTACCTGGCGGACTGGGGCGTGGATGTGTATTTTGACGGGGCAGAAGTGACGGGGAACGAGGCGATCAACGCCGGGGATGCCCTGCGGCTGCTGCGGTATGTGAAAAACTGGGATGTTCCTTTGCGGTAAGGAGGCAGAAAAATGAAGGGAAAGGGCTTGTTGCTGGCGGTGTGTTTCATGCTGTGCCTTTTTGTGGGCAGCGCTCTGGCCCAGGAAGGCTATTGCACGGAAATACAATTGCTTCCGGAAATTGTGAACGTGGGCAACCCCTACCAGTATGTGAAAACGGTGGATGAAAACGGAAACGATCTGCAATTGCCCCTTCGGGTTTTGCGGGGCGGCGCCATTGCCTCCATTCAGGAGGGCAGCACAAGGAAACTGATCACCACCGGCACCGGCACCGTGGTATTGATGGCGGAAAACCCGGACGGCACCGCCGTTACCAGGGAATTTGAAGTGTATGAAAAGCCGGAAAAGGTGTACCTCAATGCGGAGGAACTTACCCTGAACATCGGCGATACCTTCGATTTTGAAGTTACCTTCGATCGGGGCAAAACGGATTATCAGCTGAACGTCACCTATGATAACCACGACCCGGAAGGCGGCCTGTACTGCGTGAAACTGCAGGGGAACCACCTGGTGGCCCAGGCCCCCGGGGTGGCCTGGGTGTGGGTATACTGCGATGTGAATGATTATAAGGAATGCCGCATTACGGTATTGGACGGCAAAAACAAAGTGCAGCTGGTGGGGCCGGAGGGGGCCCTTGGGGTTGGCGATGCATGCCAAATGTATGTGACGGACGGCCATGGCAAGCGCTACGCCGCCACCTTCCGCAAGGAAGTGGTGGCAGGCTATGACGGGGAAAACCATGTGGCCACCCTCACCCCGGATGGCCTGCTTACCGGCACCGAACCGGGGCAGATCCGGGTGTATGCCACGCTGGCCGACGGCCGGGAATTGCAAATGCTGGTGAACGTGGTGAAAAAGCCTCTGTGGATCAATCACCCGGATATGGCCTGCCCGGTGAATTACGGGGAAATTGATTTGCAAACCATCGTTTCGGATGTGGGGGTCATTTCCTCTTCTGATGTGACGGTTCAGGTGCTGGATGAAACCATTGCCACCTTTGATACCCGTTTCCGCCTGAAAAAGGAAGGGGAAACCAAGGTGCTGCTGACGGCGAAAAACGGCGGCGCCGCTTACACGTTCACCCTCACCGTGGAGCGGGCGGATGATACCCTCTACCCGGATGTGACCATTTTGGATGTGGCCAGCGGCTATTCCGTGGCCCTGCCCAAAGTACGGGATTATTACGGAAATGAAGAGAAGGTCACCTGGAAAATCACCCATCAATCCCAGTCCCCGGCAGCCGGGGGCGTCTACCCTGTGGCTTTCCGCATCAGCGGAAACAGGCTCTATTGCCAGATGACCTTTGCCAGCTGCACCATAGAAGGCACGGCCAAGGATGGGCGCACCGTGCGCATTTCCGGCTTTGCCTACCGGCAGGCTAACGATGTGGTGTTCCGTGAAGATCCCTTTGAACTGTATGTGGGGGAAGATGTGCAGATTGACGTTTCCCCCAAGCAGGATGCGGACGGGCTGGGCGGCTATCAGCTGGGCCCGGTGCAATGGACGGTGACCGAAGGGGCGGATGTGATTGAATTCACCCCCTGTTCCGCCCAAACCGGCATGCCCACCGCCACCGGCCTGAAACCCGGCACCGCCAAAATAAAACTGACCATGACCACCAACGGCGTTTCCCGTACCTGCACCGTGGTGGTAAAGGCGCAGCCCCTGCCCTCCTTGGATTTGAACAGCGATTATGCGGTGAACCAGCAGGATGCCTCCGACCTTGTTTTGTACCTTGCGCAGCGGGGCAATGCCATTCGCCTGGAGGCCGCCGATATCTACCCCGATGGGGCGGTGAACACCAAGGACGCCCTGTACCTGATGCGGTATTTGAATGGCCTTTCGGTGAACGAATAATAGAAAATTAAGCACAGCCGCTTCTTTCGGAAGAACCGGAAGAGGCGGCTGATTTTGTGACGAAAATGTTACAATATTTTCAGCAGGCCATTGACAAAGATTGCCAGAATCCTTATAATGAAAGCAGAAGTACCATCTATTTCCAGTAACCTGCAAGAAATAGGGAGGACAAAATGAATAAAAAACTGTTTTCATTATGGTAACAGTGTTATTGGCGACGGGCGCTGGACAGCAATGATATCCAGGCTGTGCTGAAATACGGAAACGGCTGGGGCAACAGCATCGATACGGAAAAAACGGATAGGAACGATAGCGGTGCCGTCACCCCGGCGGATATTCTGATGATGCTACGCAAAATGAACGGCAATGAAAAAGAGGGATGATGCGAAACGATTTAGCGGTGGAAGAACTTCCGGTGATTTGCTCAATAAGAAAATTTCAGGAGGCGGAAAATGAAAAAGGTTGGTGTATTGGCGGTTTTGCTGTGTGTGTGCCTGATGGCATGCGCTGCAGCTTTTGCAGAAACGGACAGAACCCCTCTGGGAGAATGGAAGGGACAAGATTACTGCTATGATTGCGGTGAGGATACCGCCCATACCGGTGCATATGACCGGGTTGTTCATTGGGGAACCTGTGATGTGTGCGGCGAGGAAAGCTATGAGGATTATCATGCCATCACCTGCACATCCGACGGCGTTTGCACAATTTGCGGTGCGCAGAATTGCTTTAACCCGGACGGGGTGGATCATAACAGGGAATGGGATGTTGTGATTGATGCAATCTGCCATGGCAGCGTTTGCAAAGATTGCGGCAAGGTGATTTACAGAGAAAAGCACATCGTGAAATGCGCAGAACCGGGTGCCTGCCTGGAGTGTGGGTTTGATGCCTGCGTGGATCCGGAGATGGAGCATGATGTTTCTTACTCCACGTATAAGTATGATGAACAATATCATTGGACGTATTGCAAGGATTGCGATATGGTGCGCTCAAGCTATGTGCATAGTGATTCTTGCCAGAACCCGGGCGTGTGCACGGATTGCGGCGCCACAGAAATAGAAAACCCCTACACGGAACATGACTGGACCAATTGGAAAGATGAACAGAAATATAAGTATGACACGGAGTATCATTGGCAGTATTGCCGGGATTGCGGCGAAGCATACCCCTACAAAGATGCGCATGAGGCCAGCTGCAAAACACCGGGGGTTTGCCAGTATTGCGGCGCAACGGATGTGAAGGCGGAACTGGAACATGACTGGAGCTGGTCCGATCCTTACGTATCTGATTCGGAATATCATTGGATTGCCTGCCGGGATTGCGGCGAAAAAATGCTGAAAGCCAAGCATGAAGTGAATTGTGCCAGCCCCAATGTGTGCATCGTTTGTGAAGCGGATAACTGTGTGGCGGATACGCTGGAGCACGAATGGAACAATAACCTTTTTGACAAGGAATACCATTGGGGAAAATGCACCATCTGCGGATTGGAAAATGAAAAAATCCGGCACGAAGTCAGCTGCCCCTTCCCCAATGAGTGCGTGGATTGCGGTGCCACGGACATGCTGAATCCCGATGTTTATCACGAATGGAACGAAGACGGCGACGGCATGGTCAGCATGGGATATGATGAAACGCATCACTGGGTTACGTGCCGGCGCTGCGATTATGGGAAAAACGATGTGGAAGCCCATTATGCCTATTGCTGCTTTGGTAAAAATTCCTGCTCCGAATGCTATGCCCCTTACAATGGAAATGACGTGCGGCATTTGGGCGATGAAACCTGTGAGAGCGATGCGGAATATCATTGGACGGAATGCGAGTATTGTGATATTCGCCTGAACCAGGAAGCGCATTATCCCTCCAAGGATGACCCGGGCCGCTGCGCTGTTTGCAGCGAGGAAATAGAAATTGAAGTGCCCGGCGATGCCAATGGCGATGGGGTGCTGGACAATCATGATATCCAGGCCGTGCTGAAATATGTGAGTGGCTGGGGCAACAGCATCGATACGGAAAAAACGGATATGAACGATAGCGGTTCTGTCACCACGGCGGATATTCTGATGATGCTTCGCAAAATGAACGGCGGAACATGAGCTTCCGGTAAATTGTTACAACTCTTTCCATATATTGCCTTGACGGGAAAGAAAGAAATGTGGTATTCTGTATGATGCCAACCATGAAAGGAAATATTTCGGAATGTTTTGTGGAATGGGTGGCTTCTATGCGGAATCAGCAGTAGAAAAATGGAGGAATGGCTATGAAGAAACTGCTTTCTCTGGTTCTGTGCCTGGTGATGGTATTGGCAGCAATTCCTGCAATGGCGGAAGATACCTATAAGCCCGGCGATGAAGTGAAAATTTCTGTGGATGTAGCCGCTGCCAACGGTGCAATCATTGCCAAAATCCGGGTGAGTGCGGATGACGGCGGATTGGAATTTGTGGAGGCGGAAGCCAGCCTGTCCGGCGTGGCGCCCAACAAAAACGGCGGCGCATTCGTGGTGTATTCCTCGGATCTTACCTCCCCCCTGTCCGGCACGGTGGGCACGGTTACCTTCAAGGTGAAGGATGATGCTGCCGATGGGGATTATGAAATTCTGGTCAGCTGCGTGGACGGCAGCGACACCAATTATGGCACTGCCACCTGCTCCGTGACGGGCAGCACCACCGTGAAAGTAAAGGCCCAAACGGAAGAACCTCCGGTGAGCGACCGTGTGCCCGGCGATGCCAATGAAGATGGCGTGGCAGATATTTTCGACGCACTGCTGGTTTTGAAATTCGATTCCGGTTGGGATGTTGTGCTCAACGAATCCAATGCAGATGTGAATGCGGATGGCATTGCAGATATCTTTGATGCACTGCTGCTGCTGAAATATGACTCCGGTTGGGATATTGAACTCAAATAAGATGTGATTGTAAGGAGGATTCGCTATGAGGAAAGTAATTGCTTTGCTCTTTGCCATGGTGCTGATCGCTGTTGCAGGCGTAGCCTGTGCGCAGGAAGCAAAGGCAGAAGGGT
>JAZUQI010000070.1:0-5356 GCA_045605625.1 Clostridia bacterium | reverse complement strand
GAAAACCCGGAAAACCGGATGGCGCACAACATATACGTAGATCCTGATTTGAGCGCCACCACCGGCCAGTTCAGCGGTTTCCTGATCGATTTCAAGGCAGATAAAGCAGGATGCAGCACGTATTGGGCCCTTTGCAATTGGGAAATGAACAAAGATGATCTCAAAAGCAAATACCATGTAATCGATACAAACGCCGGGGCATACGCCGGTTTGCAGCTGCGGCCGGACGGGCCAAAGGCCATCATGTCGTTTTGGGAAATAAAATATATAGATGCAGCCGGGAATGAAAAGAAGATCGAGGCAAAGCGTGTCTATCCGGCCGATGGCCATACGAATCTGTTCGGCGGCGAGGGCGAAGGCACCAACTACATAAGTGATTACCCCTGGGAAGCGGAAAAGTGGTATCGCATGTATCTGAACTGCTACCAGAACGATGAAGGGAAGACCTTTGTCGAGCAATGGGTGGCGGATTTATCAACAGAAAACTGGACGTTAATCAGTCGTTTTGATACAGGCCTTTACCATTCCTTTTTTGAAGGCAGCATGTCCCAGTTCATGGAAAACTATGACGGTCAATTCGCAAATGAAACAAGAACTTTTGAATATCGCAATATCCGTGTGAGAGAATACGGAAAAAGCGACTGGAAGGCATTGCTTACGGCAACGCTGTCCGTGGACACAGTTTGGGACAACAAAAAAGGCAATGCCGCCTTTGGCACAACGGACGATCGTTTTTACGGAATCGCAAACGGATACGGGCCTGACGCATTCGAAATGCATGCAGATGTCAGCGAAACATATACCGTTGAGCCTTATCCGGGGCAGTAACGCAGACGCAAAAAACATGCTGCTGTTTGAAAAAAATACCATACGGAGGATAAAACCATGAGCGAACAGAATCTGAACGAAAATAATTTGATGGATGTGCAGCCCGCTTCGGAAGCGGCCCTGCAGGAAACCAATACCACCCCTTCCAATATTCCCCTGGGTGTGCTGGGGGCGGTGCTGGGCGCAGCGCTGGGGGCCCTGGTGTGGATCGGGGTATACCAGCTGGGTTATATTGCCTCCCTGTGCGGGTTGCTTATGTTCTTCCTGGCCATGAAGGGCTATGGCCTGCTGGGCAGGAAGGTGGATAAAGCGGGCATTCTTCTGTCTGCCGTGATTGCGCTTTTGATGATCTATCTTGCCGTATATCTTTCCTGGACGGTCAGCATTTTCCTGGAACTGAAGGAACTGGAAATGAACCCCACCATGGAAGCCTCCCTGGAATGGATGAAGCTGATCCTCTCCGATAAGGAAGCCAAGGGCGATTTCATGAAGGATCTGCTTTCCGGCTATGGGCTGGCCCTGCTGGGCACGGTGCCCACGGTGATCCGCCATTTTAAGAACGTGCAGTAATCTTGCTGCCGGAAGGAGAAAAAGCCATGGGTGCATTTGCCTCCCTTGAAGAAGCAAAGGAATATTTCCAAAATGATCTGTTTGCCATGAACTGCGGTATCCAAATCGATGAACTGACGGATGACCATTGCCTGTGCAGCATGCCGGTGACGGAAGGGCTGCAAAACGCTGCCGGGGGCGTGATGGGCGGCGCCCTGTTCACCCTGGGGGATTTTTGCTTTGCCGTGGCGGCCAACCACCGCCACCGCACCACCGTGGCCCAGCAGGTAAGCGTGAATTTCCTCAGCGGCACCCGGGGAAAACGGCTTTTTGCCCGGGCCGCCTGCAAAAAGGACGGCAAAACCACCTGCGTCTATAACATCGATATCACCGATGACCTGGGCCGGGATATTGCCCAGTTCATTGGCACCGGCTATAAACTATAATTCCCTGCCGCTGGTATATACCGGCGGTTTTTTTGTTGCGCAGAAATATCCCTTCATGCTATAATCAAAAAAACGCTTCCCGGTTTCAAGGGCTCCTTCACCGGGTATATCATATACAGGAGGCCATCATGCGTATTTTGCTGGGCACCACCAACCCCTCCAAGGTGACACGGTTCAAAAAATTATTGCAGGGCTGCGACGTGGAATTCATCACCCTGCAGGATCTTGGCATCACGGCGGAGCCGGAAGAACAGGGCCGCACCCCGGAGGAAAACGCCCGGATCAAGGCCGCCTTTTACGGCCGGTATTTCCCCTATGTGATCTGCAATGATTCCGGCCTGTACCTGGATGCCCTGCCCCTGTCCGATCCTCGCCAGCCGGGGCTGAATATCCGCACGCCCCTTTGCGGAAAACGGCTGGATGACGATGAAATGATCGCCTATTACACAGGCCTTGTCCATTCCCTGGGCGGCAAAACGGAGGCCTTTTATCTGGACGGCATGGCGGTGTATTGCAACGGCCACATCCATTCCTTCATGGAAAACAGCGAAGCTACCCGGGCCTCCGCCTTTTTCATGGTGGATACCCCCTCCCCCCTGCGCCACCCCGGCTGGCCGCTGGATTCCCTTTCCATCCGCAAGGATACCGGGCGGTATTTTGTGGAAAAAGCCCCGGCCGCCTCGGCCCAAACCAATGAAAACATTATGCTGGGGGCATACAAAAAGCGGCTGGTGGCCTTTCTGAAAGAGGCCCTGGGCCTGCCCGGGGCATTGCAGCTGGTGAAAGCCGGCCCCCAGTACCAAAAGGAAATCACCGAAATGCTGGATGAATGGACGGCTGCCGGTGAAAAAATCGTCCCCTACGCCATCCGCCGGGTGGATTACCACCACTTTGATGCTTACCTTGCCTCCATGGATTCCGGGGAAAAAGGCCCCTTGGGCGTTCCGGATTCCACCTTCTTCTGCCTGGATACGGACAGGAAAAAGATGGTGGGGGCGGTGAACATCCGCCACCGGCTGAATGAGCCATTGCTGCTGAACGGCGGCCACATCGGCGATGGGGTGCGCCCTTCGGAGCGCAGAAAGGGCATTGGCACAAAAATGGTTGCCCTTGCCTTGGAAGAATGCAGGCGAATGGGCATTTTGGACGTACTGATGGTGTGCGACCGGAAAAATATTGCATCCGCCCGCACCATCCTAAAAAACGGCGGTGTGCTGGAAAACGAAGTGATGGTGGACGGCACCCCGGAGCAGCGGTACTGGATTCATCTGGATGCATAAAGATGCCTTTATTTTTCGTTTTATGAATATCAAGGAGGTTGTGAACAATGAAACGTATGCTTTCCCTTCTGATGGCGCTTTGCTGCCTGTGCGCCTGTGCGGCGGCGGAAAATGCCCCCCGGGAATATCCGCAGTTTGGCTTGAAAATGACGCTTCCGGAAAACGCAGAGGCCCTGGGCCTTTCCGTTATTTCCAACCATGAATTATTGAACCTTGTGTATCAATCCGGCAACGAAAGAACAGCCCTTGTGGTGATGGAACGGGTGGACGAAAGCCTTTTCCCCCAGGCGATGGCCGATGCCCAGGTGGCCGCCATCATGGAAGAAAGCCGCATGCAGCACCTGGGCACGGAAAACGGCACGGATTATATGCTGTTCAGCATCACCGCCTTTGAAAACCCGGCGGATTATTTTCAGCAGGTGCTGAATGCGGATTTTGCCGCCTTCTCCCCCCAAATGCAGGAGGGCATCCACTCCGCCCTTCCCCATGTGGAAAAAATTGTGGAAAGCATGCAGCTGATGCCCGTGGAAAAGCCGGCAATTGCCCTGTCCGCCTTCACCACGGTGGACCTGGATGGAAATGAAGTAACCGAAGCCATTTTCGCTGAAAAAGAGCTGACGGTGGTCAACGTATGGGGCACCTTCTGCGGCCCCTGCATCAATGAAATGCCGGAATTGGCCCTTTGGGAAAAAGAACTGCCTGAAAACGTGCAAATCATTGGCATCATCAGCGATGTGAACGTGGGCGGCGATACCACAATGGCCCGGGCTATTGTGGAAAAAACCGGCATCACTTTCCAGAATCTGTTGGTATCGGAAGATTTGTATTCCTTCCTCAGCCTTTCGCAGTATGTGCCCACCACTTATTTCCTGGATAGCCACGGCGTTTCCGTGGGCGATCCTGTGGTGGGGGCCAATGTGGCGCAGTATAAGCAATTCGTTGAGGATTACCTGCAATGAAAAAGCGCATGATTCTTTCCTGCCTGCTGTTGCTCACCGCCGCCGGGTTTGTTTTCCTGGGGGTGCACCGGGGGGAAGCGGGCATTGTGCTGAATAAGGCCATTCGGATCTGCCTGGAATGCGTGGGGCTGAAATGATGAACATCAAGCAAGCGGTAAAACGGAAAATCGTCCAGTTCATTGCCTTTGGCCTTTCTAACCTGCACGCCGGCAATTTCCTCACGGGAAAGCTGTACACCGGCCCCTGGAAAAATTTCTGCAACCCCGGCCTCCATTGCTATTCCTGCCCGGCGGCCAGCCTTTCCTGCCCCATCGGGGCGCTGCAGGCGGTAACGGGCTCCATGCAGTTTGATTTCAGCTTTTACATCGTGGGCTTTTTGCTTGCGGTGGGGGTAGTGCTGGGCCGGTTCGTGTGCGGCTTCCTTTGCCCCTTCGGGCTGATTCAGGAACTATTATACAAAATTCCCCTGAAAAAGCTGCGCCTGCCCACATGGATGAAGTATATCAAATACGGCATTCTGGTGGTGTTCGTTTTGCTGTGGCCCATCCTGATTACCAATATTGTGGGCATGGGCGACCCGGCCTTTTGCCAGTACATCTGCCCCTCCGGCACCCTCACCGGGGCCCTGCCCCTTCTGGCGGCGGATGAGGCCCTTCGCAGCACCGCCGGGTTCCTGTTTGCATGGAAAGCCTTCCTGTTGGTGGTAATCCTGGTGTTCAGCGTGATGGTGTACCGCTTTTTCTGCCGTGTGCTGTGCCCCCTGGGGGCCATCTACGGCCTTTTGAACCGGGTCAGCTTTTACCGGCTCACCATCGATCAGGAAAAATGCATCCATTGCGGCAAATGCGAAAAGGTGTGCCTGATGGATGTGAACCCCCTCCTCTCCCCGGATAGCCCGGAATGCATCCGCTGCGGCGCCTGTGCCGCTGCCTGCCCCACCGGGGCCATCCGCCTGGGTTTTGGCATCCGCAAAAAAGAAAAAGGCGCCTGCCCCGGCAACTGTAAAAACTGCACCGCTTGCCCCGGAAAGCAAAAAGAACACGGCTGATCTGGCGGAGGCGTTCTAAAGGACGAATGAATCCCTCAACGCAAAGGGGTTTCGGCTGCCCGGTAAATTGAAAGCTGGTGTTGTGATGGACGAAGCAGGGGACTGCGCAGCCCCTTTGGCCTCACGCAGACACACGTTTTCGTAATGCATACCTTTTCTTTGCGAATGGGGTGTGGGCACGGCCCACCGGAGCAGGGGACTGCGCTGCCCCTTTGGCCTCACGCAGACACACGTTTTTGTAATGCA
>JAZUQI010000069.1:0-2114 GCA_045605625.1 Clostridia bacterium | reverse complement strand
AAGGGGCGCACGGGATGTGGCCTGCAGTTTTTCACGTAAAGAACGCATCACTTCACCTCTGCGTTCCGCACCGCATCGGAAAGGGAGATATGCTCCGGGCGCACCTTTTCCGTCATGGTGACGATGTTCCGGGCCAGCATTTGCTGGTCATCCGCCGCCATGGCGCACATTTCATCAATCAGCGTGCCGCCCTCCATGCCGTCCTTCACCAGGTGATACAAAAGGCAAGCGTTGCCATAGGTCAGCACATATTCCGGCAATTTCTTTGCCTGGAGGGCGTAGGTTTCGTATGGCACATCCAGGGCGCTTACCGCCATGGCATGGGGCACGCCGATGTAGCGGAAATGCCAGGGTTCGGCGCTGTAACCGGTGATACTGCTCCATTCCTTCTTATAACGCACAATGAACCCAAACCGCTGGCAGTTGGCATACAGCCATTTGCCCTCTTCCGTATCCAGAAAGCCGGAGTTCAAAAGCCGGAAGTTTTCCGAAAGCACATCCTGGGCCAGACCCAGCTGATGTTCGCTGGCACCGGCAGGGGCCACTTTTTTCTGGGCCGCTTCCTTGCTGCCAACAGAGGCCACTTTGTTGTTAAATAACAGCTGCTGCACGCCATAGGTGCGGTAACCGCTGACGGCCAGCAGCACATAGCCCTTTTCTTCCTTGGCAGCGGCGAACATTTTTTCCAGCGCCTCCGCCGCTTCCCGGCGCATATAAATTTGTTCTTCCTGGTTCTTTTTGTTTACCGGCACATCCGGCTTTACCAGATCCGCCGGTTCATAATTCTTTGTAATCTTCTCTTCCCGGTTCACCAGGCGAAGCAGCCCATCATCCTCAAAAGAAGCGGCAAGGCAGCCCGTGCATTCCATCAGGCACAGGAAAAGCGCCAGCATCCATACGGCCATTTTCTTCATCTCCTGCCCCTCCTTTCGTTTCTTAATGGAAAATGGAAATTTCCTCTTCCCCATCCTCGCTGTAGCCCACCACGGTGGCGGTAAGCTGGGCCCTTTCTTTCAGAAGCTGCTTGAAATTGCCGCCGCTTTGTTCCCACTCCGCCAGGTATTGCTGCCATTCCGCCGTGAATTCTTCCAGGCAGTAATGCTTTTCCTGCATATACTTGGCCACATCCAGCCCCACATAGCGCAAATGCCAGGGTTCATAATTGATTTTGGTGATCTCTTCCTTATCTTCCATGTAGCGGATCACAAAGCCATAATCCCAGCAGTTTTCCGCCATCCACTTGGCTTCCTTTTCCACGGCGAACTTTTCGTTCATGCCCTCTTTTTTCGTCCAGGCATAGTTCAATACGTCCACGCCAAGGCCGGTCTGATGGTCGCTGGCACCGGGCTTGGATACCCAGCCGTCGTCCACGCCGTGGTTATTTTCCAGCCGGTTATAATACATGGTGTGCTGGGTTTTATAGGAACGATAGCCGCTTTTCACATACAGCTTATGCCCCTCTGCTTCCGCTGCCTCAAACATCCTTTCCAGGGCCTCGTAGGCTTCCTTGCGCAAGGGGTCATCCACCACATGGCGGATTTTCACATCCACCAGATCCTGGGGGATATAGTTTTCATCCAGCAATACATCCTGATTGGCCAGGGTGATATACCCCTGCACATTTTGCAGAATTTCCGGTTCCAGGGCATATTCCCATGCAGGCTGTTCCGCAAAGGCCATTAAAGGCAGCAGGGCCATCACCGCAATAAGCATAACCAATCGTTTCATTTGCATCACCTCTTACCAATCTTTCAGTTTGGAATACTGGGCCTGCCACAGGGTTTCTACGTAGTATTCCAAAGGAATGTTCAATTCGAAAATTCGCTGTGCGTGCTCTTTCCCCACATAGCGCACATGCCAGGGTTCATCCGCATAGCCGGTAATTTCCGTCCACTCTTCTTTATAACGAATGATGAAGCCAAATCTGTGCCCGTTTTCGCGCACCCATTTTCCGGCTTCGCTGTCCCCGAAAGCACCGTTCAGCTTTTGGTTTTGGGGTATACCAAGGTCCATGGCCAGGCCCAGCTGATGTTCACTGGCACCGGGCGGAGCCACCAGAAGGGCAGCTTGTTTCTTCCCTGCATTTTCTATCTTCCGCTGATAAATAGCCGCCT
>JAZUQI010000068.1:0-10195 GCA_045605625.1 Clostridia bacterium | reverse complement strand
GTGGGGGGCGTGATGGTATACGCAAGAACAAAGGCCTGTGCCGCCGCCCTTTCCAAATGCATTCAGGAAGGGAGCATGGCGAAGGAATACATGGCCCTGGTTCACGGCACACCGCCGCCGGAAGGAATTTTGGAAGATTTCCTGTATAAAGATCCTCGGAAAAACAAAGTGTTTGCGGTAAAGCGCCTGCGAAAAGGCGTGAAGGAAGCCCGGCTTTCCTATCAGGTTCTGCATACGGAAAAGGAACAAAGCCTTGTGCATATCCGGCTGTACACCGGCCGCTCCCATCAGATTCGGGTGCAGTTTTCCAGCCGGGGTTATCCTTTGGTTGGCGATCATAAATACGGCTCCCGGGACGCCGCCGAAACCCCCTTCCTGTTTTCCTGCCGCTTAACCTTCCCCTACCACGGCGAAACATGCTCCTTTTCCGCCCTGCCGCCCTGGGCAGAATAAAAAAAGAACAACGCCCTGAAGACGTTGCTCTCCCCGAGATGCCGCTGCCCTCTATTTTTTCACCCGCTATGTAAAGCAGGCTGGTGCCCTGCGATGGTTTTTTGCCTTCCCCTGGCATGCCTTGCGGCAAGGGGGCCTGACAGCTGACCAAACGACCCGGGCTCCATTTTATGAAATGTGGGTAAAAACAGAGAACTGGCGAACACCTCAGGTGCTGATTTCATTATACAGAAATCTGTCCTGCTTGTCAATTACAAATCTGTACTGCATCCTTCTTCTTTTCTTTGGGTGAACTTTTCGGAGTTCGCCCCTTCTTTTTGTGCCTGCGGTTTGTATTATGCGCCATCCCTTGTGGAACCATACCGAAAAAAGCCGCTGACAAAACGTTACAATTCCTTCACTTTTTTGCTCTTGCATTTTATAGGAAAAAGTGTTATTACTTAAGGAGAATGCATTTGCATTCCAATGTTCCAATTTTTGGTAAATATAGAAAAAGGAACCTGATTGCATGGAAATTAACTGGTATCCGGGGCATATGGCCAAGGCCAAACGCCTGCTTTCCGAACAGCTGAACCGGGTGGACGTGGTGGTGGAGCTCTGCGATGCACGGCTGCCCTTTTCCAGCCGCAACCCGGATCTTGTACAGCTGACGGAGAAAAAAGAAAAAGTGCTGATTCTTGGCAAGGCGGATCTTGCCAACCCCAACATGACCAATGAATGGCTGCGCATCTTCCGCAAGGAAGGCCTGCAATGCGCCGCTTTGGATATGAACAAACAGGCCAAGCAGGCCCTGAACATGATTGATAAGGCCGCCAAGGAAACGGTGGAGCGTGCCGCCCTGCGTGGCATTCGCAAAACCGTGCGGGCCATGGTGGTGGGGGTGCCCAATGTTGGCAAATCCACCTTCATCAACCGCCTCCACGGGGGCAATATTGCCAAAGTGGGCGATATGCCCGGGGTGACCCGCTCCAATCAATGGGTGAAAATCACCCCCTACCTGGAACTGATGGATAGCCCCGGCCTCCTCTGGCCCAGGCTGGACGATCAGGTGGCCGCCAAGCGCCTTTCCTACATCGCCGCCATCCGGGATGAAGTGCTGGATACGGCCCATCTGGCCATTCAGCTTTTGGAAGATTTGAAAGTAATGGCCCCCCAGGCCATGCAGGAGCGCTTCAAAATCAAGGATCTTTCCCTTCAGGGGGCAGATTTGCTGGATGCCGTGTGCAAAGGCCGGGGCTTTTTGATGAAGGGCGGCGTGATGGACTGGGAGCGGGCCTGCAAAATTGTGCTGGATGAATTCCGGGGCGGCAAGCTGGGCCGGCTCACGCTGGAAGCACCCCCTCAGGAGGCGGAAAGCCATGAATAAAAAACGGGCAGAGCGTTTGCAACTCCTCACCCAGACAGATCTTCCCCTGTGGGAAAAGGGCATCCTTTTTGCCGGAATGGATGAAGCCGGCCGGGGCCCTCTTTGCGGCAATGTGGTTACCGCCTGCGTGATTATGCCGAAAGAACCCCTGCTGGAATGGGTGGATGACAGCAAAAAGTTATCCCCCAAGCGCCGGGACGAAATGTACGACCAGATCATGGAACACGCCCTGTTTGTGGGCATCGGCGAAGCGGACCCGGAGGAAATTGACCGGGTGAATATTCTGCAGGCCACAAAAAACGCCATGCGCCGTGCGGCGGAAGGCTGCCCTGCCAGTTTGTATCTGATTGATGCTTTGCAGGGCCTTGGGTTAAACGGCGAAGAAAGGGGCATCATCCATGGTGATGCTGTTTGCTATTCCATCGCTGCGGCCAGCATCATTGCCAAAGTGACCAGGGACAGGCAAATGGCCCGGCTGGATGAACTGTATCCCGGCTATAACTTTGCCCAGCATAAGGGCTATGGTACTGCCCAGCATATTGCCGCCTTAAAGGAACTGGGGCCCTGCCCGGCCCACCGCCGTTCCTTTATCAAAAATTTCCTGTGAATATCGGAAACATCGGCCTTCTGGGCGAATGGAAAGCAGAGCGCTACCTGAAAAAGCAGGGCATGCGCATTTTGAAGCGCCGTTTCCGCACACCCCATGGGGAAATTGATCTGATTGCCCGGGATAAAGATACGCTGGTGTTCGTGGAAGTGAAATGCCGTCCGGCCGGGCAGATGGGCGACGGCATCCGGGCCATTGATAGCGCAAAAAGAAAACGGCTGCGCTATGCCGCCACATGCTATCTGGGCGCGCACCCCCACCCCTGTGTGCGTTTTGATGCGGTGGAAATCACCTCCGCCGGCATCCGTCACCTTTCAAATTTCATGTAAGGAGCCGCTATGAAACAGAACAAAACCCGTTTCCTGCTTCTGCTGGCAGCCGCCCTGATTGTGGCGGCAGGCGTTTTTTTCCTCACCCGTCCGGGAAAGGATGCCCCTGCGGGCACCAATCTTTTGCACAACGCCGATTTTTCCGTTACCGATGAAAACGGCATCCCGGAAGGCTGGTATACGGACGCCTACCTTTACGTTCCCACCACCTCCTATGAAATTACGGCGGATGGGGCGCATATTATCAATGAAATTCCAAACGACGCACGGTACGCCCAAACCCTGTCCGTTTCCCCCAACACCCTCTATTGCTTCTCCGGCCAGATCAAGGCCGATACGGAAGGGGGCTGGGGCGCCAATCTATCCGTAGAACAGGTGTATATGTCCCCGGAAAAAGTGTACCACACAAACGGCGAATGGCAGGATGTTTCCCTGTATGGCTACACCGGGGATGACCAGAAAAGCATCACTCTGTTCCTGCGCCTGGGCGGCTACAGCGGCGAAAGCACCGGCGAAGCCTGGTTCCGCAACCTTTCCTTCCACCCCGTGGACGACGTGCCGGAAGGCACCCTGATCCATGATTTTTATGTTCCAAAAAATCACGAATCCACCGAAACCTCCCCTGCCCCCCGGGCCAAAACCGGTGCCGGGCTGATTGTGCTTTGCTGCTTTGTGTATGTGCTGGCATTTATGCTGGTGAAAAAGCAGTTGTTCCTGCCCTCTCCCCTGATGCAGAAAGAGGGCTCCCTCCAGCTGTTTTCCGTTCTGGCGGTGGCCCTTCTGGCCTTTGCCCTTCGCATAGCGGCGGCCCTTCTGGTGCCGGGGTATGACGTGGATATCAGTTGCTTCACCGCATGGAGCATGCACATGGCCAAAGTTGGCCCGGCCCAGTTCTATAACACCATCAGCTTCTGCGATTATCCTCCGGGCTACATGAATATCTTGTGGCTGATCGGCCTTTTGGGAAATGCTGTTAACGCCGTCACCGAACTGATGGTGAAAATGCCCTCCATCATCAGCGATATGGTGATCTGCCTCCTTCTGTATACGGAGGGCAAAAAGCGGCTGGGCCATCGTCCCGGGCTGATGATTGCCCTTTTGTGGGCGCTGAACCCGGTAAGCCTTGTCACCGGCGCCTGCTGGGGCCAGACGGATAGCCTGATGACCCTGCTTTTGCTTGTGGCCGTGCTTTCCCTCAGCAAGGGGCAATGGAAAATGGCCCTGCCCATGTACGTGGCAGCGGTGCTGATCAAGCCCCAGGCGTTGATGTTTGGCCCCATGGGCGTGGCGGCCCTGGCCCTGCACCTGAAAAACACCAAGCACAGTAAAAAGACGCTTTTGGATGTACTGATGGGCATTGGCCTTTCTGTAATTGTGTTTGCTGTGCTGGCCCTGCCCTTCCTGGTAAGCCTTGAAGGGGAAAAGAAAGGCCTTTCCTTCCTGTTCAGCCTCTACGGAAGCACCATGCATTCCTATGCCTACGTCACCATCAATGCCTGCAACCCCTATTTCTTGCTGGGGCTGAACTGGCTTCCTTCTGATTATGCGGCCTCCCTGCCGGCCCTTTTGATGGTGCTTTCCATTGCCACGGTGCCGGCCCTTGTCACCTGCATGATGCACCGGAAAAAGCCCCTGAAGAAGGATTTGCCCTTCCTTGGAACGGCTGCCCTTGCCATCGTTTTCCTTGTGGTGCTGCTTTCGCTTTATTTCTCCGGCAGCCTGACTTATGCCACCCTCAGCACCTGCATGATCGTGTGCGTGGTGCTCCTGTTCTGCGCACATTTCCTTTTGAAGGGCAGCCTGGCCCATTTGCCCCAGTATGCCGCCGGTATGCTGATGCTTTTGTTCGTCAGCGCCGGGATGATGCACGAAAGGTATCTGTTCCCGGTGGTGGTGCTTTTGTTCCTGGGCTACCTGACCACTAAAGATAAGCGGCTGATTTACCTGATGGCCGCCGTTTCCGTTGCCAGTTTCCTGAACATTGCCAGCGTGCTGGAGCGCAATATCCGCATCGGCGGTGTGGAGGCCCATCTGAGCGCCCCCCTATGCGGCATCGAAAGCGATCTTTCTGCCTTGGAATACCTGAGTGCCTCCCTCACCACGCTGCTTTCCATCATCACGGTGTATGTGTGCCTGTCCCCGGCCGCCGAAAAGGCCGCCCCGGAACAGGATGCATCCCCTGCGCAAAAGCAAAAGGGCTATCCCCTGCCCGATGTGCTGGTTTCGCCCCCTGCCCGCCTTACCAAACGGGATTTCTCCATCATGCTGGTGTGCACCCTTCTGTACGCCGCCCTTGCTTTCACCAATCTTGGCTCCACCAAGGCCCCTCAGACGGCCTGGGTATCCGATCCCGGAAACGGTGAAGAAAGCATCCTGTTGGATCTTGGGGAAGAAAGGGAATTCTCCGTTCTGTATTTCCCCGGCATCCTCTATTACGATTCCACCCTCACCGTGGAAACCGGAAACGATCTTTCCTACTGGGATATGCGCACCGCCAACATCAATTATGCGAATTGCTTCAGTTGGTATTACGTCACCGGCACCAATTACAGTCCCCTGTCCGGCCGGTATGTGCGCCTGTCCACTAAGGCCTATGATATGCCCATTTACGAAGTGCTTCTTCGGGATGCTAAAACCGGCGATGTGATTCCCTATGAAATCGTGGGCACCTATGAAAACGAAACCGTCCCTTTCCTCAACGATGAACAGGATACCCTGGACGGCGAACCGGGCTATTTCAATTCCACCTACTTCGATGAGATTTACCATGCCCGTACCGGCTTTGAGCATCTCCACGGCCTGCCCACCTATGAAACCACTCATCCGCCCCTTGGTAAGGTATTCATCAGCTGGTGCATCGGTATTTTCGGCATGACGCCCTTTGGCTGGCGCTTTGCCGGCACCATGGCCGGGGTTTTGATGCTGCCTGCCATGTATCTGCTTGGCAAATTGCTCAGCAGAAATAAGTGGGGCGGCCTCTTTGCCATGCTGATGATCACCATTGATCTCATGCATTTCACCCAAACCCGGATTGCCACCATCGATAGCTTTGTGGTGCTGTTTATTCTGTGGGCCGTGTACTTTATGTTGTACTGGTTCAAGATGGATTATTTCCACACCCCCTTCTTAAAAACCCTGGTTCCCCTTGGCCTTTCCGGGCTGTTCATGGGGCTTTCCATCGCCAGTAAGTGGACGGGCTGCTATAACGCCGTGGGCCTTGCGCTGATTTTCTTCTGGGGCCTTTTCCGCCGCTACCGCATCTGGAAACAGGCCAAGGATACCGTGGAAGATTATCAGGCCGCCCTTCTCAAAACCGGCAAGAAGAAGCAGGCAGAAAGCCCCCTCCCGGAACCCACCGATGCCCTGGCCATTGCAAAGCAAGGCCGCACCATGATCTACACCGTGCTTTCCTGCTTTGTGTTCTTTGTTTTCATTCCCCTTTTGATTTACTACCTTTCCTTCATTCCTTACTTTGCCTATAACGGTGGCGTAACGGTGAAGAAAGTGGCGGATACCTTAACCTACATGCTGGATTACCACAGCGAGCCGGGCCGGGGGATGGATCACCCCTATTATTCCCCCTGGTATCAATGGCCCTTCATTGGCAAGCCCATGTTCTATTTCCAGTCCATGTTCAACACACCCTCTGCCACCTCCGCCATCTGGGCCATGGGCAACCCGGCCGTATGGTGGGTGGGGCTTATCGGCCTGTTTGGGGTTATTGCCCTTGCCATCCGGCAGCACGTGATTTCCTCCGTTCAATTGACGGAAGACAGGCGCCTGTCCGGCCAGGTATCCCTTTCCCTCTTCCCCCGGGCGGATGAACCTCGCTTTGCGCTGCTTATCATCTTGTTCCTGGTGCAATACCTGCCCTGGGTGCTGGTGCCAAGAGGAACCTATATTTACCACTACTTCCCCAGCGTTCCCTTCATCATTTTGTGCACCGGGCTGTGCCTGGATAAACTGCATGATAAAAAGCCCAAGGCGGCGCTGATCCTTGGTGCTGTGCTGCTTGCAGCGGCCCTTGTTCTGTTCATCGGCTTCTTCCCCTACGCCAGCGGCTGGCCGGTGCCCCAATCCTGGATGAACCTGATGCGCTGGTTCCCCGGCTGGCTCTACTACTGATTACAAAAGCTACGAAAGGCGGTGCTGCGTCATGCTGGCACGTGCATTATGCTATGCCCTGCAAGGGGTGGACGGCAGTCCTGTGCAGGTGGAAACGGATGTTTCCGGCGGAATGGGCGTTTTCTCCATTGTGGGCCTGCCCGATGCCGCCGTCCGGGAAAGCCGGGATCGGGTGCAGGGCGCCCTGCGCAATTCCGGCTATGCCCTGCCCATTGGCCGCATCACCGTAAACCTTTCCCCGGCGGATTTGAAAAAAGAAGGCTCTGTTTTTGATCTGGCCATTGCTCTTTCCATCATCGGCGCCTCCCGTCAGGCCGCTATGCCCAATTTGCACCGCACTTTGCTTCTTGGCGAACTTTCCCTGGATGGCACGCTGCAGCCCATTCACGGCTGCCTTGCCATGGTGATTGCCGCCTGCCAGCAGGGCATTGACCAGGTGGTGCTGCCGGCAAAAAACGCCCCGGAAGTGCAGTCCATTGCCGGGATCTGCGTCTACCCTGCGGATACCCTCCAGCAAGTGGTGCGCCATCTGAACGGAACGGAGCCTCTAACCGCCCAGCAACAGCTGCCCTATCGTGCCGATGCCTTTTCAACGCCCCTGATGGATCTATCCCAGGTAAAGGGCCAGCAGGGCGCACGCAGGGCCCTGGAAGTGGCTGCTGCCGGTGGACATAACCTTTTGCTGATTGGCGTGCCCGGCAGCGGCAAAACCATGCTGGCCCGGTGCCTGCCCGGCATTTTGCCGCCCATGACCTTTCAGGAATCCTGCGAAACCACAAGAATTCATTCCGTGGCCGGGGTGCTTCCTGCCGGTCAGGGCCTGATGGGCCACCGGCCTTTCCGCACGCCCCACCATTCCGTATCCATTCCGGCGCTGATTGGCGGCGGCAGCGATGCCAAGCCCGGTGAAATTTCCCTGGCCCATCACGGCGTTTTGTTCCTGGATGAATTGCCCCAGTATGCCCCAAACGTGCTGGAATCCCTGCGCCAGCCCCTGGAAGACGGCGTGGCTTCCATTTCCCGGGCCAAGGCACGGGCTCAATACCTGTCCCGCTGCATGCTGGTGGCCGGTATGAACCCCTGCCCCTGCGGCAACTTCGGCAGCCGCACCCGGATCTGCACCTGCTCCGACGGGGCCATCCGCAAGTATTTGAGCCGCATTTCCGGCCCCTTGCTGGACCGTATTGACGTGCAGGTGGAAGTGGATGCGGTGCCGGTGAGCGAGATCAATGCCTCCGCCCCGGCGGAAAGCAGCGCCGAAGTAAGGCAGCGTGTGGAAGCGGCAAGGCAAATGCAATTGGAGCGCCTTGCCCCCTATGGGCTGTATAACAATGCCCAGATGACCACCGCCGTGCTGAACGAACTGTGCCCCTTATCCGAACCCTGCCAGGCGCTGCTGACCCGGGCCGTGGAAAAAATGGGCATTTCCATGCGCGGCTATACCCGCATTATCAAAGTGGCCCGCACCATTGCGGACCTTAACGGTGAACAGGCCATTTCTCCCCTCCATATCGCCGAAGCCATTCAATACCGTGCGCTGGACAGCAAATATTGGGGGAAATAAAGAATGAACCTTACCAAAGAACAACTGTGCCGCATCTGGCTTCGCAGCGTGCCCTGCGGTGCCTGGCGGCGGCTGGATGCGCTTCGGGAAGAATACGGCACAGCTTCCGCCTTGTGGGATCATTTCACGCCCCTTCTCTATCATAAAGTGGGTGCGGAATATTTCGCCCTTCTGGCTGATCTTCGAAGCGAAAAGCTGCGCTCCGTTTTGCAGGCCATGAACGCCTTTGAGGTGTATCCCCTGTTTCTGGGGGATGAAAATTACCCTGCCCTGCTTTCCCACATTCCCGATCCCCCGGATGTTTTATTCGTACAAGGGGAGCTTAGCAATGAACGGCTGGAAAAGGCCGTGGGCATGGTGGGCACCCGGCACCCCAGCCGCTATGGCAGCGTGCAGGCCCGGCGCATTGCGGAGGAATTGGCTCAGGGCGGCGTCACCGTCATCAGTGGCCTTGCCGCCGGGGTGGATGCCGCCTCCCATGAAGGGGCACTGAAAGGAAAGGGATGCACCATCGGCGTGCTGGGCGGCGGCCATGCCCAGTTTTACCCCACGGAAAACCGTCCCCTTGCCCGGCAGATGATTGCATCCGGCGGCACCGTCATCAGCGAATTTCCGCCGGATACGCCGCCCATGCCCTATCAGTTTCCCATGCGAAACCGCATCATTTCCGGCCTGTGCCAGGCCCTTTTGCTGATTGAGGCCCGGGAAAAAAGCGGCACCCACTCCACCGTGAACCATGCCCTCTCCCAGGGAAGGGAAGTATTCGCCCTGCCGGGGAATGTGGATGCCCCGGGAAGCGCCCTGCCCCTGAGATTACTGAAAGAAGGGGCGCAGATTTGCACCTGCGGCGAAGATATATTGCTGTCCATGGGCTGGGAAACGAAACCGCCCCGGCAAATCTCCCTGATGGATGAAAGCCCGGAATCGGAAACGGATGCCATCCTGATTGCCCTGGCCATGGAAGAGAAAACCCTAGAAGAATTGATTGACATAACCGGCCTGCCTGCCGGGGAATTGAGCATGCAGCTCACCCTGCTGGAATTAAACGGTCGTGTGGAACGCCGCCCGGGCAGGGCCTATGCCCGGATCCGGTAAATACAAGCAAAAAACACAGAATTTTGATATCATTGGAGGAATCAATCGTGGCTGCAACAAAACTGGTTATCATGGAATCCCCTTCCAAAGCACGCACCGTTGCCAAGTTCCTGGGCCGTGGCTACAAAGTGGAAGCCAGCCAGGGGCATGTGCGGGATATGCCCAAATCCCAGCTGGGGGTGGATGCCCAGAATGATTTTGATATCAAGTATATCACCATCCATGGCCGGGGCAAAATTCTGGCCAAGATCCGCAAAGAAGCCAAAGCCGCTTCCAAAATCTATCTGGCAACTGACCCTGACCGTGAAGGCGAAGCCATTGCCTGGCATCTGGCCCAAACCCTGGGCATGGATGTGAATGCGCCCTGCCGCATTGAATTCCATGAAGTTACCCAGAAGGCGGTGAAGAATGCCCTGGAAAATCCCCGTTCCATTGATTTGGATAAGGTGGATGCCCAGCAGGCCCGCCGTGCGCTGGACCGGTTGATCGGCTACAAAATCAGCCCGCTTCTGTGGGCTAAAGTGAAAAAAGGGCTGTCCGCCGGTCGTGTACAGTCCGTAGCCACACGCCTGGTTGTGGACCGGGAACAGGATATTGCAGATTTCATCCCCGAAGAATATTGCGATGTGACGGCCACCGCCCTTTTGCCCGGGGCC
>JAZUQI010000067.1:0-14618 GCA_045605625.1 Clostridia bacterium | reverse complement strand
GGCCGCAAAGCGAGCACGCCGACAATCATGGTATAATAAGGATTAGGAATCTGTGCACAGATTCCGGGTCGCTGGGCGGTGGTTCGTTTACCGCACGGCGACAATCATGGAAAAATAGGCCGAAAAATCCCTTTGCAACCCAAAGTTTACAAAAAGAACGGCCAAAATGCTGGCCTTTTCCCCGTTTTTCTCGTATGCTGCTTCCGAAAAACAACAGAAAGGAACGTGCATTTTTATGACCTTCGGCGAAAAACTGGCCCTTCTGCGGAAGGAAAACCATTATACTCAGGAACAACTGGCGGAGCTTTTGCAGGTTTCCCGGCAGTCCATCAGCAAATGGGAAAGCGATCTTGCCTACCCGGAAACGGACCGGCTGATCAAAATGGGCAAATTATTTTCCTGCTCCATGGATTATCTTCTGAACGATGAAGTAACCCAGCGCACCCCCTGCGCCCCGGAAGAAACCCCGGCAGAAAATAGCGGCTTTTTCGTCACGGTTCGCAAAAACGGCATCGCCTATTCCTATCCCCTGAAAGAAAAGAAAAGCGAAAAAATGGTGTTTGGCATGCCCCTTTACCACATCGGCAAGAATGCCCACGGCTTTTTCGCCTTGGGCCTGAAAGCCCGGGGCGTGTTTTCCCTTGGGCTTTTCTCCAGCGGTATTTTTTCTTTCGGTGTATGCTCCGTGGGGCTGGTGGCCTTTGGGGCCTTTGCCCTGGGTGCCGTGGCCCTGGGGGCTTTTGCCGCGGGCATTCTGGCCCTGGGGGCCATTTGCCTTGGCCTGATCTCCATAGGCGCCCTTTCCGTGGGCTGCTTCTCCCTGGGGGCGGTGGCAATTGGCCAATATCTGGCGGTCGGGGATGAAGCCCGAGCCCTGGTGGCCATCGGAAAATCGGACGCCACGGGCAGCCTTGCCTTTTACCAGGCCCATTTCTTTGCGGAAGAAGCCCAGGCCGCCTTGGCCTATTTGCAGGAAAACGTGCCGGAATGGCTGCAATGGGCATTAAAACTGGTGCAGGGGTGGCTGAAATACTAAATAAATCAAAGGGGAGACAAATTGTCTTTCCTTTGTTGCTTTTTGCGATTGTTATTCCCTTTTTCCCATGCTATAATAGGCCGAACATAAGAGAACCGGGAGGTACTATGATGGATTTTCTTCGCAATGCCTTTGGCAAATTTTCCGCCTATTGCAGCCGGGAAAAGAAGCGCATTCTGATGAGCCTGTGCGGCGTGGTGGTGTGCGCCGTCAGCGTGGGCATTTTCAAAATTGCCGCCTTGGGGGTGGATCCCTTCCAATCCCTGATGGCCGGGCTGGATCGAATGATCCCCATTGACTTTGGCACGCTGTATGTGATTGTGAACCTGCTTTTGCTCACCTTCAGCCTGCTGGTGGACCGGACGAAAATCGGCCTGGCCACCTTCATCAACCTGTTCCTGCTGGGGTATATCACCAATTTCACCTATCAGTTTTTGCAAACCGTCATTGTGGACCCCTCCATGCCGGTGCGGCTTCTTTGCCTGGCAGTGGGCATTGTGATCATCTGCTTCGGCTCCGCCCTGTATATGACGGCGGACTTGGGCGTTTCCACCTACGATGCCGTGGCCATTGCCCTTTCCGGCAAATGGAAGGTGGCCAAATTCCAGTATTGCCGCATTGGCACGGATATGGTGTGCGTAATTCTGGGCGTGGTGTTTTTCCTGCTGGCCGGCGGCGCCTGGAAGGATGTGCCCACCATTGCCGGCCTTGGCACCATCATCACGGCCTTCTTCATGGGCCCCTTGATTGAGTTTTTCAACGTGAAATTCGCCCGGCCCCTGCTGGCAAAGAAATAAGCAAAGCCCTCTGCATCTTCTTTCATGCAGAGGGCCTTTTCATGCTTTCACCACGCTTCCCCGTGCAGCAGCATGCATACATCCAAAATATCATAAAAGCAACCGGCGCAATTGGCCAGCGCAACAATGAAGAAAAACAATTCCACCCCGGGCAAAAAGCAAAAAATCACGTCAGGCAAAAGGGTCAGCAGCGCAAAAGGCGCCAGCCGCATCACAGCCTCCTGCCCCTTGGTGCCCCGCTTTTCCGCCAGCACCCCCGGCGTGGGCATGCCCAGCTTATCCTTTGCGAAAATCAGCCGCACCCTGCCCCCGATCAATACCTTCATGAAAAGGGCATGAATCAGTTCATGCACAAGCAAAACAAGCCCAAGGGCAGCCGCCGCCAGAATGAGCCGCTGCCAGATGGGCTGGGCCATGCTCACTTTTCCCCGGAACAAAAGTATATGGGCCCCGCAGGCAAGCAATACCCACAGGGCAAAGGCAGCAGAATTGGCTTTCATCTTTTTGAACATTGCATTTCATCCTTATGTTATCAAAAAAGAAGGAAAGCTGCGCCGAACCATGCAGCGCAGCCTTCGCTTTTCATATTTTACCAATCGCTCGTTTCCACTTCCACAAAGGCAATGGCATCCACGAAAGCAGGCACCAGATTGTTGGCAGCAAAGTATTCCATGAAATCGCTTTCGATATCCAGACGGACGATCAGGCTGTCCCCGGGCACGATGGAGCAATCATAGAAGCTCTTATCCTGCACATACAGAATATTGCCTTCCGCATCCAGCAGGGCCAGCACCACTTCCATATCATACACCGGGGCATCGGTATCATTGGTGATGGTGGCAAACATATAGTTCCGGGTGCGCCAGCCTTCTTCCACATTCAGCTGCAAATCCGTGGTCACGGGCAGGCGGTTGTTGGTGTAATACATATCCTTGCGGCTGGTGAAGCTCAGTTCCGCCTTGGCAGCGGTGCCCTCATCCACATCGGTGTAAACCGTCAGATAGGTGTATTCGCCGGGCTTAAGGTAAGCCGCATTGGCATCGCCGTAATCCTTCATGGTAAGCAGGGTGCCGGCTTCGTCATACACCTGCAGCAGGCAGTCATCCAGCTGGATTTCCGCATCGCCCACATTTTCCACCTTGGCATAGCCATACACATAGGGAGCATAGCTTTCCACAAAGTGGATGTTCTGCTGCTTGGCTTCCAGTTTCCCGGCGCCGGCAGCCGCCACGGTTTCAACTTCATCCGCAGCTTCTTCTTCCGCCTGCATGGCATTCATCAGGGCCAGCAGGGCAGACATCTGGTCTTCCTGACTGGCTTCCTCCGCTTCGCCGGTGGAACGGGTGAAGGAAAGCACAATGTCTTCTTCCGTGATGGTCAGCACATCGTTTTCCACAACGGCATCCGCACCGGCATCGCCATCCATGCTCAATTTGCCATCGGCGGTTACGGCATAGGTGCCTTCCTGCACGTCTTCTTCACCCATGAAGCTCATCACCAGCTTGTAGTTGCCTTCGGCGGTGAATTCCATGGTGCCGGTCATCAGGGCCAGCAGAGGCGCTATGGCCTCCATATCTTCATCCACGCCGCCCATCATGGCAGCCATTGCGCTCATATCCATGTTCCAAACGCCAATCAGTTCCTCCTGGGTTACGGCCAGGGCCGTGCCGCACAGGCCCAGCATCATCGCCAGCGCCAGCACAAACGCCAATACTTTTTTCATTATTTGGTTCCTCCTCTTTTTCTGCTGATAGCAAACACATTTGCAATTTTACCATAACACACATTGGAAGAAACCACAAGTTTTTCTGCTGTTCTTATGCCTCCTGCCGTTTGAAGGCTTCCTTGCCGTGCTTGCAGATGGGGCAGATGAAATCATCCGGCACCGTTTCCCCTTCGTGCACATAGCCGCAAATTTCGCACACCCAGCTGGTTTTCTTTACCGGGGCGGGCTTGGGCTTAATATCCGCCTGATAATAGGCATAGCTGCATCCCCATCCGTCGGACAGCACCTCCCCATCCGTCACCTCTGCAATAAACAGGAAATGGGTACCCAGGTCATGGGTTTCCGTCACTTTGGCGGAGAGGAACGCATTGGTGTTTTCCGTCAGGTAATACAGGCCGTTTTCGCTGCGCTTCAGGCCGGAAAGGCCCTGGAACTTGTCCGCCACCCGGCCGGACTGGAACCCAAACCGCTGGAACAGGGCAAAATCCGCCTCCGTTGTGAGGGCGCTCACGTTCAAAAGCCCCGTGGAGCGAATCATTTCGCAGGTTAAATTTCCCTTGTTCACGGCCACCGCCAGCCGTACCGGCTTTTCCGCCACCTGCATCACCGTGTTCACAATGCAGCCGTTATCTTTTTCCCCCTGCCGGGCCGTTAATACATACAAACCATAGGTGATATTAAAGAGCGCTTTGGGGTTCATAAAACAGCCTCCTTTGAAATGTTTTTTTCTTTCTTTCATTATACACCATTTTCCTGCCCTTCAATCATTTTCCACGGAAAAAAACGGCATTTTTCTTTTTCTGCCCTGCCCTTCATTTACCATCTGGTTCCTTTTCGGCCTATTTCTACCAGAACTGTTGCTAACTTTTCATTCTTGTGGTATCATGTGACCGCCTGAAACAAGCAGGCGTTCCGCTGAAAGCGGAATATCAAAACTCTGCCGATCATCTGCGGCAAAAAGAAAGGGATGTCCTTATGAAGAAGGTCATTTGCAAAGTAGAATACGATACCGAAGCTTCCCAGTTTGTGGACAAGCACGTCTTCGGCACCTTTGGTGATCCCACCGGTTACGAAGAATGCCTGTTCAAAACCGAAGGCGGCAAGTTCTTCCTCTACGTCAGCGGCGGCGAAGAATCCAAGTACGCCAAGGAAGATATCAAGCGCCTCTCCCCCGCCAAGGCGGAAGAATGGCTGGCCAACAAGTAATCGTATCCAAGCAAAAAACACGCCCGTTTTTCAGGCGTGTTTTTTGTTATGCAAATTTGTGCCGTTTTCATTTTCCGCATCATTTCATGATGGTGGCACGGCAAAAGGGGCATTGATACTTTCCGTCAGGATGATAGGGCCTGCTAAACGTCTGGCCGCACGTGCAAGCCAATTTAACTTCCACATAATATTGCGCCGTGAGGCCAATTTCCCCGCCGGATACCGCTTCCATCTGTTCATCGCTCAAAGGCTCATTTGCATTCACTTTTTCATCCTGCATGGGAATGCCTCCTTGTTGCATGCTGTCCATATAAATTATAGTTTCTAAAGAAGTTGAAAAACAAGAGGAAATAGTGTAGAATGGTTCCATAGCCATCATCGAGATAAGCAAATAATGAGAGACGTTGGAAGAAAAACCAACAAAAAGTACTGGGGGATGAAGCAATGACTTTACGAGAACAACTTCTCTGGGAACTTCGCCAGCATAACGAAAATGCTCAGTCGGCAATCAAAAAGCTGGAATCAGAAATTGAGAATGAGCAGTTTGTCATGTCCGCAGACAAAAGCGCAGTGTCTGGGGCAACCGGTGTAGTTCATCAGAACAATATAAGCAATGCTCAAATGAAAATTGACGCTATCAAGAAGCAAAATACATGGATTACTGAAATGCTATCGCAGTACAAGTAAGAGCAAAGGAGGTTGATACTGTATGGGAGCATCGAAGGTTGCAGTAATACTGATTTCAGCATTGTTTCTGGCATTTGTTATTTGTATCACGGCCGAGGCCTATGTATACTGTATTTTCATCGTTCCAACCATCATTTTTTTGATTGTTCAGCTGAGCAAAGCACTGAAAAAAGAGCGTTCCAACATTATTGGCGGGACAAATCTGGATCGCTTCTTTGTTGAATGTGTGCTTGCAGAAGTAAATGACTTCAAAAGTCCAAAAAACAAGCAGAGAGCACAACTGATTGCTGACAAATATAAACTCAAATACCCCAAAGGAATTGAGCAATTATATCAGCAGGGACTGGAAGCACATAAATCAGTTAGTCAATTCCTGGCAGATATGAGAATGAAAGAAAAGCGTGAAGAAGAAGCAAGGGCGTTTCATCGTCTCAATCTGTACTCTGATCTTGTTGGAAAAGAAAAAAGAATTGCAATGCTGCGAAACCAGGCTTTCATACTGGAAAGATCGGCAAAGAGACAAAAAAATTATGCAAACATGCTGCTTAGTAGTACCCAACAGAAAGAGCACGATTGGGCTCTATGGGGTGGTGCAGCCAGTGGTCTTGGTGGCTTTGGTGCTGGTGTCGCAACTGCGGCTGATATGCAGCTAAAGAATATGCAGATCAGGGCTGAAAACGAGATGCGTCTCAAGGCGGCTATGCCTGCATATATGTCTGTGACAGGGTCTGCACAAGAAAATCGCAAAAATGCAGAGGTCATTTGGAAGGAAATCGATGGCATCAAACTAAAGCTGATGTCTGATGCCAGTGCTGATGAACTGATGAAAAAAATATCTTTCAGCAATACGGATGTTGTGGTTTCTGAAACTGGCGCTGCCATGGTTTGCACATTGGCATCCGTTCCTTCTAAATTCAAAATTCTTGGTGATGTTCCTGCTGTTATTGATGGTACGATCATTGCCAAGATTTACGATGGTGACAAACTCTGTGGAACAGCGCAATTGGTGCTTCCTGTGTATGGTTTAGGGCAGAACATTCCTCTAAATGGAATTTGCACTGATTGCTGTGAACCAGGTAAAACCTACTCTGTTAAGTTCGTTGCAAAGAATCTGTGGGCAATGGAGGCATAAATATGAAAATACAAAATCAAACAAAACGCAGATTCGCAGGCCTTTTATTACTGTTTATTACAGTAACATTCTTATTAGAACTTAATGATTCGACTAAATGGTTCCTGTATTTGTTAAAGGAACGTAATGGGTGGGGTAATCAAATACAGTGGGAAAACGAGTTTATCAGCGAGCTAAGTTATATGGTATTTATGCTTGTTGGAACAACCATCTTCTACATTATGAGTATTTTGGTATTAGCGAAAAAGAAGACAGGCGTGGTACTACACTTTCTTGCTTTGCTTTTTCTTATCGCTGCCATCGTTTTCCTACAGGATAGTTCAGCATATATCATATTGGGTATATACGCTGTAGCCCTCCTATTCTTACACCTAGGGGGAGGTATCCTTACAGCTCCTCCTAAAAACGAAGTAATCCATGCGCAGGTGCAGAAGCAAACCATCCTCTACACGCAACAGCTCAAGGCAGGTATTCTTACAAAAGAAGAGTACAACCAGATTGACAAAAATCGAAAAGAAATCCGTGTTGATTTAGGCTGAAAACCCGAAACCATCTATTCAGCATTAAAGCGCCCCTGCTCTTTCTTAACAGGAAAGCAGGGGCTTCCTTCATATTATTCATGACATAGTGGTTTTGGTGCGACATAGAAATGACATAGAGAAAGGGGGATAATAGCGCCTGAACTGGTCAAATCAGCAGTGAAAAGTAGAAAGAATACAAAAAAGGGAATCCCCCTTTTCAGAGTGATTCCCTTGAAAACCCTTGATTTATGGGGATTTCTTACTTGCCGAAGTAGCGCTTCAGCAGGCCTTCAAAAGCCTTGCTATGATGGTAATTTTACCATTCACGCCATTCTTCTGTAACGTCATCAGGGGCATTTTTCAGGCCGCATGCAACCGCACTGGTTTGAATCACTTCCCAAAGCGATTCACGTGCATCGGTTTCGATGAGCGTGTAGTCAGTGGATTCATTCAGGTCGTTCAATGCCAGAACAAGTATTTTTACCTGTTCCATAATATCATCATCTGTTGGAGCTGCCATGGCATGAAGAGCCTCCAAATATTGATGAATCAAACTTTCACATTTTTGAACATCCTCTTTGGTGTACCCTTCCTCATCAAACTCTTCAAGGAACCTGATCATTGGCTCGATAACATGCTCGGTGGTTTCCGCTTTGAACTGTGTGATATCCATGCACTTTCCTCCGCTTTGCTTCTGATATGCAAATCACTCCAGCACGAAATGGTGCTGGAGTGATGAGAATATTAACCGAAGTAGCGCTTGAGCAATCCTTCGAAAGCCTTGCCGTGACGTGCTTCGTCCCGGGCCATTTCATGGACGGTGTCGTGGATGGCGTCCAGGTTCAGTTCCTTGGCCAGCTTGGCCAGTTCGAACTTGCCGGCGGTGGCGCCGTTTTCGGCATCCACACGCATTTCAAGGTTCTTCTTGGTGGAAGCGGTGACCACTTCGCCCAGCAGTTCCGCAAACATGGCGGCGTGGCCGGCTTCTTCATAGGCGGCCTTTTCCCAGTACAGGCCGATTTCGGGATAGCCTTCCCGATGGGCCACACGGGCCATGGCCAGGTACATGCCCACTTCGGTGCATTCGCCCTGGAAGTTTTCACGCAGGCCCTGGATGATGCGTTCATCCACGCCCTGGGCAATGCCCACTACATGTTCAGCGGCCCAAACCTTTTCGCCTTCCTGCTTTTCGAACTTGCTGGCAGGCGCCTTGCAGATGGGGCACTTTTCGGGAGCTTCGGGACCTTCATGTACATAACCGCAAATTTTGCAAACCCACTTCATTTTTATTTCCTCCATTTTTCTGTTTATTTTTCATTCTGCGGCAGGCTCTCCTGCCTGACAGTATGAATATAAACAGCTCAAACCCGTTTGAAACACATTAAATAAAATATTTTTTCAAAAACTCAGGGGCAACGGCATCGTCCACATTCACGCTCAGCACGAACTTCACGTTATGCTTCACCGCCAGCTTTTCCAGCCGGGCGAAGAAGGTTTCGGCATTTTCGATATCCGTCTTGATCAGCTTCAGGAACGCATCCACAAAAATGATGCTGATATCGAAGTTCTGGGCCAGCATACCGCAGAGGAAACCGAAGAACATTTCCGGGCTGTCAGAACCGTATTCGCCGGCGTTCACAAAGCGCACTTCATGGCGCAGATCAAACATGTAACGGTTATCATCATCGATGAAGATAACATCGCCTTTATATTCCTTGATGGCGGCATTGGCCATATCCAGAATTTTTTTCGTTTTACCAGAGCCTTTCTTTCCGTGAATAACCTGTATCATGGGAAAGCCCTCCCTTTTTCTTTTTTTCTTGTATTTATTATACATGAAAATCCCCAAAAAAGAAAGTATATTTTTTGAACAATTTCTTAAAATGCCATCCGGGCTGAAATTTACAATCCGTTTATAGCTATTTTCCCTGTTCTGTGATATAATAAATAGGATGTTTATTATGCTTCATATCATAAAAGGAGGCATCCCATGAAACCCACGTTGTATATCATCATTCCCTGCTATAATGAAGAACAGGTGCTGCCCATCACAGCCCCCCTGTTTTTACGCAAGATACAAAAACTGCAGGATCAGGATTTGATCAGCCGCCGCAGCCGCATCCTCTTTATCGACGACGGCAGCCGGGATGATACCTGGCAGATCATCCAATCCCTGGCCCGGGAAAACGAATGCTACACCGGCATCCGCCAAAGCCGGAACCGGGGCCACCAGAACGCCGTGCTGGCCGGGCTGATGGAAGCCAAGGATAAGTGCGATATCACCATCTCCATCGATTGCGACGGGCAGGATGATATCAACGCCATGGATGAAATGGTGCACGCCTATCTGGAGGGCTGCGAAGTGGTGTACGGCGTGCGCAAAGAACGCAAAACCGATACCTTCTTCAAGCGCTTCACCGCCGAAAGCTTTTACAAAGTGCTGAAGTTCATGGGGGCGGACGTGGTGTTTAACCATGCGGATTACCGCCTGCTATCCGCCCGGGTGCTGAAGGAATTTGCCAATTTCAAGGAAGTGAACCTGTACCTGCGGGGCATGGTGCCGCTGGTGGGCTTCAAAAGCACCAGCGTGTATTACGCCCGGAATGAACGCATTGCCGGGGAAAGCAAATATCCCCTGAAAAAGATGCTGGCCCTGGCCTTTGAAGGCATCACCAGCCTCAGCACCAAGCCCCTGAAAATGATTACCCTGGGGGGCCTTGCCCTGGTGTTCCTGTCTATGCTTGCGGCGTTCATCACCCTTCTTTGCCTGCTGTTTGGCGCCGGGGCAAGCGGCCTGTGGTGGGTGGCGCTGCTTTGCTGCTTCCTGGCCGGGCTGCAAATCATCTGCACCGGGCTTGTGGGCAGCTATGTGGGGAAAGCTTACATGGAAGTAAAGGCCCGGCCCCGGTACATCATCAGTGAACGCACGGAAGATGAGGAGAAAGACTGATGCAGGAAATTAAATGCCCCCGCTGCGGCGAAGTATTCCAGGTAGACGAAGCTGGGTATGCCGAAATTGTGCGCCAGGTTCGGGACGGGGAATTCCATAAAGAAATGGAAATGCGCCGCCGGGATCTGGAAAAGAATAAGGAAACGGAAATCTCCCTTCTGCGCTCCCAACTGGAACAGGAAAATGAACGGGCCCTGGGCCTGAAGCAGGCCCGGATCGCCGAACTGGAAAATGCGGTTCGCTCCGCCGCCCAGCAGCAGGAAATGGCCGTTTTGCAGGCCGTTTCCCAAAAGGATATGGACATCCTGCGGCAGAAGGAAAAAATCGGCCAGCTGGAGAGGGATGTGGAAGCCGCCCGGCAGGAAGAAAAGATCAAGCTTCAGCAGCTGCGCACCCAATACGATGAACGCCTGCGGGATAAGGATGAGCAAATTGCCTACTATAAGGATTTCAAGGCCCGGCAATCCACCAAAATGATTGGCGAAAGCCTGGAACAGCATTGCGAAAACGCCTTCAATCAGCTGCGGGCCACCGGCTTTCAGCGGGCCTATTTTGAAAAGGATAACGATGCCCGCACCGGCAGCAAGGGGGATTTCATCTTCCGGGAGGCGGATGAAAACGGCGTGGAATTCATTTCCATCATGTTTGAAATGAAAAACGAGGCCGATACCACCGCCACCAAAAAACGGAATGAAGATTTTCTCAAAGAACTGGATAAGGACCGCCGGGAAAAGAAATGCGAATACGCCGTGCTGGTTTCCCTGCTGGAGCCGGACAGCGAACTGTATAACGCCGGCATTGTGGACCTTTCCTACCGCTACCCCAAAATGTACGCCGTCAGGCCCCAGTTCTTCATTCCCATCATCACGCTGCTGCGCAATGCCGCCCTCAATTCCCTGGAATACAAGCGGCAAATTGTGCAAATGCAGGAGCAGAACATGGATATCGCCCGGTTTGAAGCGGATATGAACGAATTCAAGGAACGCTTTGGCCGCAACTACCGCCTGGCCAGCGAAAAATTCCGCAAGGCCATTGACGAAATCGATAAAACCATCGATCATCTGCAAAAAACCAAGGATGCCCTTTTATCCTCCGAAAATAACCTGCGCCTGGCCAACGATAAGGCGGAAGAGCTTTCCATCAAACGCCTCACCGCCAAGAACCCCACCATGCGCAAAATGTTTGAAGCCCTGGAAGATCAATAAAGGGGAAAGATTGCTAACGTCTCTTGCAGGCTGTAGGCCGGAGGGAAATTCAGAATGCAGAATAAAGAATTCAAAATTTTTATGTGTTCTGATATGGCCAAAGCAAGGTCTCCTTCCGTTGCCAGCCAAATACCGATAAAAATGCCGGATGGAAAGTTTCCTTTTCCGTCCGGCATTTCCTAATTTTCACAAAAACGCTGAATGCTCATCACTCTTCCCGGGGCACCCCATAGCCCCGGATGCGGTAATGCACAAAGGCAAAGCGCTTGCTGTCCGGCGCCCAGGAATTCACATTGATGGTGCCCTGGCCGCCAAAGAGTTTCACCAGCGTTTGCACATGGCTGCCATCGGCGTTCATCATGCGCAGCTCCACAAATTTATGGGGCACATGTTCCCCGGGCTGCACATCGCCCTTTTTGTAGCACACCATGGTCACACGCTTCCTGTCCGGGGAAATATGGGGAAACCAGGTGTTCCAGTTTTCGTCAAAGGTCATCTGGGTTTGTTCGCTGCCGTCCGCCTTCATGCGCCAGGCCTGCATCAGGCCGCTGCGCACGGAATTGAACCAGATGTATTCCCCTTGGCTGTCGTATTCCGCCCCGTCGTCCAGCCCGGGGGCATTCGTCAGCCGCTGTTCCTCTCCGCCCTCTGCCGGGATGGTGTAAATATCATATTCTCCGTTCCGCTCGGCGCAGTAGCACAGGGTTTTCCCATCCGGGCTCCAGCCGTGAAGATAGCTGGGGGCCAGCGGCGTTACCAGCCGGGGGTTTCCCCCTTCCACGGGCAGAATATAGATGCGGCTTTTTCCGTCCTCCTTGGCCGCATGGCTGACGGCCAGGTGGCTTCCGTCAAAGGACAGCACATGGTCGTTATTGCAATCGGTGGCAAAGCCGGTATCGATTTTTTTGATTTCCTTGGTTTCCAAATCGATGCGGTACATACAGCCGTTGCTGTTGTACACCAGGGCCTTGCCATCCGGCGTCCAGTTGGGGGCTTCAATGCAAAAATCCATTTCCGCCACCACCGTGCGCTTGCCCGTCTCCACATCGTATATTTCCAGAATGGATTGGTCTTCCTCCCGGTTCCAGATATTCTGCTTATATAAAGGTTCTTTCATGGGTATTCCCTCCCTGTATTTCCTGCTTTTATCATACCTCTTTTCCCTTTCCATTGCAATCGGCTCAGGTGATAAAAACCGCTTTTTGGCGGACAAAACGCAGCACCTTTCTTTCTCTTTTCTTTTCGGCATAAATCCTGTATAATGAACATATCCCTTCGAAAAAATAAGGAGGCAAGGCCATGAAACGAATGCTCCTTTTGCTTATTTGCCTGTTGTTCCTTTGCCCGGCGGCCCAGGCCCAGCAGGAAACCCTCACCCTCTCCTTCGTCGGTGATTGCTCCATGGGTGAAATGGTTGAAAGCCGGGGCAAAGAGGGCAGCTACACGAATGTTCTGGACACCAAGGGCTTTGACTGGCCTTTTTCCCTGGTGCGGAATGTGCTGGAAGAAGATGATTTCACCTTCGCCAACAACGAAGTGGTGTATACCACAAGGAAAAAGCATCAGGAAAAACGCTTCAACCTGATTGCCGCCCCGGAATATGCGGCGGTGTATCACCACACCGGCATTGATGCCGTAAACACCGCCAATAACCACGCATTGGATTTTTTCATGGAAGGCTATGACGATA
Source organism: Clostridia bacterium (assembly GCA_045605625.1). Classification (GTDB taxonomy): domain Bacteria; phylum Bacillota; class Clostridia; order Christensenellales; family Aristaeellaceae; genus RUG563. The sequence goes on along the minus strand of JAZUQI010000067.1, from coordinate 1,668 downwards.
GCCTGGCCGTCCTGGATGGGGAGGGCATTGCCCATTTCGGCACGCTGTACCCGGGCACCAAACGGCAGCGGGATCAGCTGGGCATTTACGAAGTGAAGGGCATTAAAATTGGCGCCGTGGGCTTTTCCTATCCCCAGGATACGGATTTGAAGCACATCAAAAACCGCATTGAAACCCTGCGGGCGGAGGGCTGCGATTTGGTAATCGTCAGCCTCCATTGGGGCCGGGAAGAGCAGTTCACGCCCGAAAGCTGGCAGTATACTTACGCAAGGAAAGTGATCGACCAGGGGGCGGATGTGATCTGGGGCCACCATCCCCATGTGCTGCAGCCGGTGCAGTTTTATAAAGGCAAGCCCATTTTCTATTCCACCGGCAATTTCACCTTCGGCTCCATGGCCAATGTGGATAAAAACACCGGCATTTTCCAAATCACCTATCAGTTGGAGGAAGGAACGCCCCAGCTGTATTCCTTCTCCGTGGTGCCCTGCCGCACCCAGGGCAAAGGGGATTTCCGCCCCCTGCCCCTGACGGATGCCAAAGAAAAGGAAACCATGCTGAAGAAGCTGATTTACAAAAAGAACGTGAAAAACATGGTGAACCTGCCGGCGGAATTTGCAAATACCGGCATTGTTTACCTGTCCGGCGAAAGCCTGACCACGGAAATACCAAAGTGAAAAGGAAGTACGTATAAATGTTTGCAATGCTGATGACCATCCTGTGCAGCACGCTGCTTGCTGTTTTCATGCGCATGAGCGAAGGGAAAGCCAAGGGCAAAATGACGGTTTTGTATATGAATTACTTCACCTGCATTGTGCTGGCGGCCAGCTTCACCGGCGTATCCTCCCTGTTTCCCAAGACGGAAGGGTTCCCCATCACCCTGCTGCTTGGCATCATCACCGGGGTTTTCTATATGCTGGCGTTGGTATTTAACCAGAAAAGCATTGCAAAAAACGGGGTGGTGCTTTCCTCCGTGTTTGCCAAGGTGGGCAGTTTGCTGGTGCCGCTGGCGGTGTCCCTTCTCTTCTTTGGGGATCGGCCTTCCCTGTTCCAGGTGATCGGGGCGGTGTTGGCGGTGGTTTCCATCATCCTCATTTGCGATAACGGCAAAAAGGGCGTGCTGGCCTCCGTTTCGGTGCTGGTGATTCTCTTACTGGTGGAAGGCATGGCCTCTGCCATGGGCAAAATTTTCGATGCCAAAGGGGCCAAGGCCCTCTCCGACCAATACCTTTTGTACACTTTCGGCTCCGCTTTCCTCATTTGCGTGGCGGCCGCCCTGATGAAAAAAGAAAAGCCCGGCTATGCCGAACTTTTGTACGGGGCCTTGATCGGCGTTTCCAATTTCTTCGCTTCCCGGTTCATGCTGCAGGCATTGCAGGAAGTGAACGCCGTCATCTTCTACCCCACCCGGGGCGTGATGGTGATTTTGCTGATTACCCTGGCCGGGGTTTTCCTCTTCCGGGAAAAGCTGCAAAAAAAGCAATGGATTGCCATGGCGGCCATTTTGCTGTCCGTTGCCCTTTTGAATATGTAAGGAGAAACATATGCTGCATTTTCGCCCCTATAAGTCCTGCGATGCCCCGGCCATCGTTTCCTGGATTCAGAATGAATTTTCCTTCCGGCAATGGTGCGCCGATCGGTTTGACCATTACCCCCTGACGGCTGAAATGC
>JAZUQI010000066.1:0-1664 GCA_045605625.1 Clostridia bacterium | reverse complement strand
TGGGCACTGCGTCCTTCAAGGAACAGTTGATGGCCGCAGGCTTTCCCATTACCGATCAACTGGAAGACGATATCGACTGCCTTTTGATGGGCTATGATACGGAGCTCACCTACCGCAAGCTGGAAGATGCCTGCATTCTGCTGGGCCGGGGCGTAACTTACCTTGCCACCAACCCGGACTGGGTGTGCCCCACCGCCTATGGCTCTGCGCCGGATTGCGGCTCCTTCGCCCAGATGATTGAGCATGCCACCGGCCGCCTGCCCTATTTCATCGGCAAGCCCCGGCCTGCCATTGCGGAGCTGGCCATGGAAAAAATGGGCTGCACCAAGGAAGAAACCGTGCTGATTGGCGACAGGCTGTATACCGATATTGCCTGCGGCGTCAACGCCGGTATCACCACCTGTCTGGTGCTCAGCGGCGAAGCCACCCTGAAGGACTTGGAAGAAAGCGATGTGAAGCCCACTTTCGTCTGCCAGGATGTGGCGGAAATTTACGGCTATATTAAGGATTGAGGGATTTGAATATGCACGCACCCATCCCCTTTTCCCATGAACATAAGCCCCTGATGATTGCTCATCGGGGGCTTTCCGGCCTGGAAACGGAAAACACCGCCGCCGCTTTCGTGGCCGCCGGGCAGCATCCCTATTTCGGCATCGAAACGGACGTGCATCGCACGAAAGATGGGGAATTCATCATCATCCATGACGATAACACCCAGCGTGTTTCCGGGGAAAATTACATCGTGGAAGAAACGGAGTTTTCCGTTTTGCGAAATTTACACCTGAAGGATAGAAACACCGGCGAAACCCGTCATGACCTTACGCTGCCCACCCTTTCCGAATACATCCGCATTCTGCGGCATTACGAAAAGCACGCCGTGCTGGAAATCAAAAACCCCATGGAAAAAGGGGATATTGAAAAGATCATCACCATCATCCAGGCGGAGCATTATCTGAAACACACCACCTTCATTTCCTTCGATTGGCAGAATATGCTGCATCTGCGCTGCCTTCTGCCCGCCCAATCCGCCCAGTTTCTGATGGAAACCTGGGAAGAGGATCTGCCGGAAAGGCTTGCTTCCCATCACCTGGATTTGGATATTTATTTTAAGTGCCTGACGGAAGAGAGGGTGCGCCGCCTGCACGAAAAGGGCATTTTGGTGAATGTGTGGACGGTGGATTCCCCGGAAGACGCCGCCGCCCTTACCCAAATGGGGGTGGACCAGATCACCAGCAACATCCTTTTATAATTTCCGCAAATTTTCCTTGACAGGAACAAAAACAGGCGGTATAATGCTTCCATCCATCGGAATGACGGAAGACATGTTTTCCGATTCCTCTTTTCCAGAGAGTGTGCGGCTGGTGAAAGCACATAAAAGAGCCCGGAAAAAACCACTTCCCGACCGAAGATCGTTTCACGCACGATATGCGTCCAAAGCGGCCTGCTTGCAGGCAAAAAGGGTGGAACCGCGGGCGAAAGAAATTCACGCTCGTCCCTTCATGAAAATGAATGGGGCGGGCGTATTTGTATGCTCCCCCAGAAAATGAACGGAGGAAAACCCCATGATCATCACTCTCAAAAACGGCTCCCGGGAATTTGAAAACGGCATGAACGCCCTGGATATTGCAGGGCAGCTGAGCCAGGATCTCAAAAAGCAGGCCATC
>JAZUQI010000065.1:0-2981 GCA_045605625.1 Clostridia bacterium | reverse complement strand
GGGCTGACCCGGCACGGCGGAAACGGCATTTGCACCCTGAACCGGGAAGGGTTGACTTATGCAGGAACCAAGGATGGGGAAACGGTGGAGCTGCATTTTTCTTTGCAGCGGCTGTACCGGCTGTTGTTTGGCGCCGGGCAGAACTTTGAAATCTACAACGGTGCGGAAATTCTGTTTTTCGTGCCGGGGGATACCCGGACAGCGGTGGACTGGTATATGGCGTCCATGATTTTGCATGATGCAGCGGCCCAAGGGCAGGCGTAAGGAGACAATATGATTTCTACGAAAGAAAATGCGGCGGTGCAGCCGAAAAAGGCCTATGCCAACATCAATGTGCGTTCTTTTTTGATGGTGGTGCTTTTGTTGGTGATCATCCTGCTGCTTTGCGGCGCCCTTTCCTATTTCATTCCCCAGGGGGCCTTTGAACGGGATGCCCTTGGCAATATTCTGCCCGGAACCTATGAAAAAGGCCCGGTGGAGGGCATTGCCGTCTGGCGTGTGGTAACGGCCCCGGCAAGGGTGTTTGCATCGGAAGACGGGCTGACCATCATCATGATCAGCATTTTCCTGCTGGTGATGAGCGGCGTATTTAACTTGCTGGAAAAAACCGGCGGCGTACAAACCTTCATTTTGCACATCATGCGCCGTTTGCAGCACAGGGGCCATCTGGTAGTGTGCGTTACGGTGTTGGTATTCATGCTGTTTGGCAGTTTGTTTGGCATGTTTGAGGAACTGGCCACGCTGCTTCCTTTGATGATCGTGTTCATGCTTTCTTTGCAGATGGATACCATGATGGGCCTGGGGGCCTGCCTGATGGCGGCCTGCTTTGGATTTTCCACCGCCATCACCAATCCCTTTTCCGTGGGCACGGCGGCCCAGCTGGCCGGCATTCCGGTGTCCGACGGGCTGTGGATGCGAGCGGTGTTCTTTGGCGTGGTGTATGCCATTGTGTGCGGCTTTTTGCTGCGGTATCTGAAAAAAATCAGGCAAAACCCCATGGCATCTTTGACCTATGAAATGGATGCGGAAAAACGGGCAGGGCTGATGGACGAAACGGAAGTGCCCCAAAATCAGCAGAAAATTTTCCGGGTGTATGCCGTGTTTTTTGCCGTGCAGTGCATTTTGCTGGTGCTGATCGCCTGCATCCGGGCCCTTTCCGGCTTTGCCATTCCGCTGCTGGCGGCAAGCTTCCTCCTGGGCGGCCTGCTGGCCGGGCAGATGGTGTGCCGCAATTTCCGGGCTGTGCTGCGCTGGTTTTTGCAGGGGGCGGTGGCTATGCTGCCAGCGGTTTTGATGATTGCGCTGGCCTCTTCCGTGAAACTGGTGATGGTGGAAAGCAACATCATTGATACGGTGATGCACAGCGTTTTGCAGGTTTTAGAGGGGAAGGGCAAGTTCATCACCATCTTGCTGATTTACGGCCTGATTCTGTTTTTACAGTTGTTCATCGGCTCCGCCTCCGCCAAGATTTTTCTGGTGATGCCCATCGTGTTGCCCATTACCACGGCCCTTGGCATTTCACCCACCCTGGTGATTCTCACTTACTGCATGGCCGATGGCTTTACCGATGTGATTTTGCCCACCAACCCGGTGCTGCTCATTGGCCTTTCCATGGCCAATGTGAGCTATGGCAAGTGGCTGAAATGGACGTGGAAAATTCAGCTTTTCCTGTTCATCGTATCCGTTGCGGTATTGTTCTTTGGGGTAGTGATCGGGTATTGATAAAAAATTGCAAGCAAAAAGCCTTGATTATTCAAGGCTTTTTTGTGTTATTCCAGAATTTCAAAGAAGCGGAAGGTGCCCGGGGCCATTTTGACGGGGAAGGCAAATTCCGGCGGTTCATCAATCACGCACGTGGCATCCCCCCGGGGGCAGGGGATGGCCAGGGGCAGGCAGGCGGTGAAGATGGCCCCGGTTTCCACATCCCGAAGGCCCTTGCATGTCCCCCGGACGATCACTTCGCAGGTATCCGCCATGGGCCGGTAGGAATACAGGCCGTACAGGTTGTTATCGTAAGCGAACAGATTGTATTTGGGTGTGCAGCCAAGATACACCCGCTGGCCCATGCTCAGGTGCTTGTTGATGCCCCGGATCACTTCCAAAGGCAGCTTATACAGATCTGCAAAGTTTTCCGGCACGTTCAGGATGAAGAAGCGGCCTTTGCCGTAATTATCCTCCGTCAGGATGGGGAAATTATCTTCCCCGGCAATCAGGCTGATATTGCTGACGGAGGCGTTGGTTTTGTAATCCAGCACCCGGAACATCACTTTTTCCGTGGCCTTGGCAAAATGGCCGTCGGTGTAATTGGCGTGGTTGATGGCGTATTCATTGCCCAGCACGTGCCGGTGGGTGAGGCGCACGGAGGTGAGGTCTTTGATGCCCTTTTCGTACATTTCCTGAAAGAACCCCACCGTGACCACCGCATTGCCGCCGTTTCTCACATAGGCTTCCAGTTTTTCCATGGCATCCTTTGCATGGGCGGTGGACTGGGTGAACAAGGTGACCGGGGCAGCCGGATTAAATTCCGGGGAGGGCTCCACATTCAGGCCGCACATGCCCAGGTAATTATACAATTGGTCTTCACCGTCGCCGTCGTAAGGCTCCCAGGCTGAAACGCCGATGGGGTTCCCGGCGCTGCCCATCAGATGGTCAATGCGATAAAGCTGCTGCCCCAGGGGCGGCAGAGCCGGGTGATCCACCAGAATGGAGAAATTGAACAGCATCAGTTCCCTTGCCTTGGCAAAGAGGGTGAGGTTGGCCTGCTCCAGCCACACGTTCAGGTTATCGGAGGAACCGAAGGGGTCAATCCAGCCGCCGCCGTTGCGCCCGGGGGCGGTGTTTTCCATCAGGCGGATGAGGGAATAAGAGGTATACCGCTGCAGGTGCTGGGCGGAATAGATGGGATCCCGGGTTTCGGTGCCGGTATAAATCTTATGGAAAATATCCTTCTGTTTGCCGGGGTTATAGCCCGTTTCCTGATA
>JAZUQI010000064.1:0-3431 GCA_045605625.1 Clostridia bacterium | reverse complement strand
GAAACCCTGGGGCTGCCTGCCGGGCGGAAAACCAAATCCGGCTACTCCACCGATGCGGAAACCCTGGAAAACTTGCTGGATAAACACCCCTGCATCGCCCCCATTTTGAAATACCGGCAGGTGGTGAAACTGAACAGCACTTATATTGACGCCCTGATCCGCAAAACGGATGCCTCCGGCCGGGTGCATTCCTCCTTTGACCAGACAGGCACCGCCACCGGCCGCATTTCCTCCAGCGAACCCAATTTGCAGAATATCCCGGTGCGCACGGAGATGGGCCGGGAAATTCGCCGGGCGTTTGTGGCAAAACCGGGCCATGTGCTGATCGATGCAGACTATAGCCAGATTGAACTGCGTGTATTGGCCCATTTTTCCGGAGATCATGCCATGGTGGACGCCTTCCAAAAAGGCCAGGATATTCACACACGTACCGCTTCCGAAGTGTTTGAAGTGCCTATGGAGCAAGTCACTTCCGCCATGCGCAGCGATGCCAAGGCGGTGGACTTCGGCCTTGTATACGGCATCAGCGATTTTGGCCTCAGCCGCAATATCGGCATTTCCCGGAAAGAGGCCGCCGCCTTTATTGAACGTTATTTCGCCCGTTACCCCGGCATCAAACGCTTTATGGATGATGCAGTGAAAAAGGGCTATGATATGGGCTATTCCGAAACCATGATGGGCCGGCGGCGCAACCTGCCGGAACTGAAGGCCTCCAACGCCAATACCCGGAACTTTGGGGAACGTGCCGCCATGAACACCCCGGTGCAGGGCACAGCGGCGGATATCATCAAGCTGGCCATGGTGAAAGTGCATCAGGCATTGAAAGCGGGCGGCTATGCGGCCAAGCTGATTTTGCAGGTGCACGACGAACTGATCATCGAAGCCCCGGTGCAGGAACAGGATGCGGTGTGCGCCCTGCTTAAAACCTGCATGGAGGAAGTTGCTGCCCTTTCCGTTCCCCTGCTGGCAGAAGTAAAATGCGGCGAAAGCTGGTATGAAACCAAATGAGCAATTACATAATCGGCCTCACAGGCGGCATTGCCTGCGGCAAAACCAATTTGACCGATGCGCTGCTTTCCATCGGGGCGCCGGTAGTGGATGCGGATGTGGTATCACGCAGCATCACCGCAAAGGGCGGCGCTGCCCTGCCTGCCATCCGGGCCGCCTTTGGGGATACGGTTTTTGATGGGGATGAATTGAACCGCTCCGCCCTTTCCGCCCTTGTGTTTCAGGATGCAGAAAAGCGAAAGCAGCTGAACGCCATCACCCACCCCCTGATTCTTTCGGAATGCCGCCGCCTGCTTTCCGCCATTCCCGGCCCTTCCATCTATTCCGTGCCTCTATTATTTGAATGCGGCCTGGAAAAGGAATGCGATGAAGTGTGGTGCGCCTATCTCCCTCAGAAGGAACAAATCCGCCGCCTTCGCCAGCGGGATGGCATCACGCATCGGCAGGCCCTTGCAAAAATTCATTCCCAGATGCCCACCTTGCAAAAAGCCCGGCTATCCCATCGCATCATCCGAACTGACGGCAGCCGGGAAGAAAGCGCCGCAAAGGTTGTGGCCCTGTGGCAGGAAACCCTTGCCCGTATTCAATCCATTGGATAATAAAGGAGATCTGTTTTGAACACATTCCCACCTCCCCCTTCCATGCAGCCCGGCGGCTATAACCTGCCGCCCCGGAACCCCCGTTCCGGCCGCATGAACCAAAGGCCTGCGCCCACGCCCTCCAGGCAGCCTGCCCACGGCAGCAAACAGCCTGTGCGCAAGCGGAAGAAACGTCCGCTTTTCACCGGGTTTGAAATCACGGTGCTTTGTTTGCTGCTGGTTGGGGTATTGATTGCCCTTTTTTCTGGCATCCGGGCAGAAAACGCCCTGAACACCCTGCTGGATGAAAGGGCCGCCAAAGAGCGCGCCTATCAGCAGGATGTGGCCCGGCATAAGGTGATGTATGAAGACTATATCCGCTATTACGCTTCCGTGAATAACATTGACCCGGCATTCGTGGCCGCCGTCATCAAACGGGAAAGCGATTATGACCCCTACGCCATCTCCCGGGTGGAAGCCCGGGGCCTGATGCAGATCATGCCCGATACCGGGGAATGGCTGGCCGGTAAGGTGGATGTGCGCAACTTCACCGTGGATATGCTGTATACCCCGGAAATCAACATCAAAATGGGCTGCTGGTACCTGGGGTATCTCAGCCGCAAATTCGAGGGCGATCCCGTCACCATCGCCTGTGCCTATCACGCCGGGCAGGGAAACGTGGAAGACCATTGGCTGAAAAAATACTCCGCCAACGGCAAAACCCTCACCATCGATGAAATTCCCCTGGAAGATACCAAATATTACGCCAGAAAGGTATTGGAAGCCTATGCGATCTATCAACAGCATCATTACTAAGGCCCTGTGTTTCCTGCTTGCCCTGGGGCTTATGCTGGGGGCTATTCCTGCCCGGGCCATGGATCAGGAATTATCCCTGGCCATGATCAGCGTGAAAACCCAGAAACTGAACCCCCTGGTGGCAGAGGAAAGGGAATTTCAGTCCCTGACGGCCCTGCTGTATGAAGGGCTGTATGAACTGGATGATAATATGGAGCCGCAGCTGAACCTGGCCGCCAAATGCGATATTGACGGCGCCCGGTGGATGATTACCCTGCGCAACGATATTTATTTCCATGACGGCACCCCCATCACCGCTTACGACGTGGAAGCCACCATTCATGAAATTCTGCGGCTGGCGGAAATGAAGCAGGGCCAGTATGCCCAGCTGAAATACATCATCAAATCCGTTTCGGTGAATGATGCTTCTTCCCTTCTGCTCACCATGAACCGCACTTATTACGGCAATTACTACGCCCTTACATTCCCCGTGCTTCCGGCCTCTCAGGTGCAGGCGGATAATCCCCTGGGCAGCGGCCCTTACCGGGTGGGTCCTTTCCTTCCGGCCAATTACCTGCACCTTTCCGCCAATGAAAACTGGCGCAAGGGCGCCCCTTATGTGAAGTATATCAACGTATCCTTCTTCGGTGAAAACCGGCTGCTGCTGGACGCCTATGAATTCAACCGGGTGGATGCGGCCATCACCCGCTCCGCCTCCGCCGGGCAATACCGCACCGGGGTAACCAACCTGAATATTCCCTACCGCACCAACCAATTGGAAGTGCTGCTGATGAACAACCACCGTTCCTTCATCACTTCCGATGAACGGGTGCGCAAAGCCATCCGCTACGCCATCGATGTGGATGCCATCTGCAACGCCGTTTATTCCGGCACCGCCAACCGCACCGATACCCCCATGCCCTACGGCACCTGGATGTACGGGGTGGACGAAAGCTATTTCGAATACAACCCGGAAAAGGCCAAGGTCCTGCTGGCGGAATGCGGCTGGGAACATCTGGACGGCGATACCACGCTGGATAAATTTGAAAA
>JAZUQI010000063.1:0-6593 GCA_045605625.1 Clostridia bacterium | reverse complement strand
CACCGTCCATCCGGGAATGATGGTGATATTCCGGGTAAGGGGGTTGCCATCCCCGGTGGTCAAAAGCTGCACGATTTCATGCATGCTCATGTTTTTGCTCACCTGATAATCCCCGGCCTGAATTTTTTGCCCGTAACCCAGAAAATCCGCATAGTATTTGAACACGGTGCGGTTATGGATCAGGCCCTTTTCCTCCAGGTGATTGGCCACCCGGGTCAAACTGGAGCCGGAGGCCACGGTGAACGGTACGGGTGAGGCATCCTGCGCATCCACCGGGGCAAAGAACCCCCGGTACACCCAGTTCCACCCGGCCATCACCACCCCCGTCACCACCACGGCCACGCACAAAAACAGGGCCACCGGGCGAAGCAGGTGCCACAGCCAGCTGTACCAGAACAGGCCATACTTCCGCTCCTGATGCAATTCTTCCGGGGAATATTCCGTTTCCGGATTGCGATGTTTTTTCAAAATAGCCTCCCAAATGGTTCCGCCGTTTACACCGGCATGGGCATTTCCATGCCGGACGCACGGGTGATTTGTTCAAAAATTTCCGCCATCACTTTTTGCAGCCGCATTTCCGCCAGGAGATAACCGGAGGTGCGCTGATCCGCAAAGAGCAGGGCGCTGAGCTGCTGAAAGCGCTTACCCTCATCATCCTCCATGCCCTGCCCGGCCAGCATGCGCATTTGCACCGCCATTTGCAGCCGCTTGTATTCCTTCACCAGGGCCTTCAGGCCGCTGTCCCCATCAATTTCCGCTTTCAGACGGGCGTATTCCATGTATTCCGGGCTTTGCCGGAGTGCGCTGCACAGCTGGCTAGTTGCTTCCTGTATCTGCATCAGTATGCCCTCCCTGTAAAATAACGATACGGTTTCTTCCTTCCATCCCTATCGGAGAAAAATCAGGGCCAGCAGGGCCAACACAGCCGCCGCCACCCACACCCAAAGGGGAAGGGAAAACCCATTTTCTTCTTGCTTGATTGCTTCTTCTTTTCTTTCCGGCAGCACCGGGGGCAGCCCAAAGGAAGGCGGTGCCGGGGGCACCGGGCGGGTGTTTTCCTTTTGCACATAGGGCGCAAACTGCCGCTGCAATTGCCTTTCCAGAGGATGGGTGAAATACACGTTCCGCTGGTTCAGAAGCTGCATTCTTTCCGCCCGCATCCGGGCCGCATCCGGCGGCAGGCCGCAGGCATCCCCGATGCGCCGTGCATCCTGATACCCCAGTTCATGCAAAACGCAGGCCGGGGCCAGCAGCCGGATGGCAAACATATCCGCATCGGTATCCGCATCCAGCTGGGCATCCATTAGCACATCCCCGGCGTTCTGACTGCCTGCAAAGGTGAAACTTCCGTCTTCCAGCCGCACCGTTTTGTGCTGCAAAACCAAATGCCCCAGTTCGTGGGCCACCGCAAAGCGATAGCGGCTGAAGGGCAGGTTTTTCTGCACCTGAATGCACCACTTGCCCTTTTTCCGGATGCTTCGGGCCGCAGCGCCGGAAAAAACCGGGCCGGATTGGATCTCCACCCCGATGTGCCGGGCCATTTCCTCCACATCCACGGGAAGGCGATTCACCTTGTATTGCAACAGCATCCGCCATGCTGCATCCCGGGCGGATTGATACCGTTTGTACAGCATCATTCCCGCTCCCTTTCCAGGGCCCCTTGGAAATGATCCAGCGCCCCGGGAAATTGCTTTTCCAGGCAGCGCAGGGTTTCCTTCATTTCCTGGCGCTTGGTGCGCCCATCCACCGGGCAGGGGTTTTTCGCCACGGGGAATTGCAGCCGCCTGGCAAGGGCCAAAAGGCTGCCTTCCTTCATGTCAATCAGGGGGCGGATCACCGTGATTTTCCCCTTTTCCATTTGCCGTTTGGGGGCCATGGCATAAAACCGGCCTTCAAAAAAGGCGCTCATGAGGTAGGTTTCCATCACGTCATCCCGGTGATGGCCCAGGGCCAGCTTATTGCAATGCAATTCCTCCGCCTTTTGCAAAAGGATGCCCCGGCGCAGCCTGGCGCACAGGGAACAGGGGCTTTTTTCCTGTTCCAGCTGGGGCAGCAAATTTTCCTCCACCAGGGTGAAAGGCACATCCTGGGCTTTGCAGAAAGCGGCCAGGGTTTCCCAGGGGAAGGGGTCGCCAATTTTCAGGCAAACGGCTTCCAGTTCAAAGGGGGCCGGGCAAAAGCGCCGGTATGCAGAAAGCAGCGCAAGCAGGCACAGGCTGTCCTTGCCGCCGGAAAGCCCCACGGCAATCCTGTCCCCGGGCTGAATCAGCCGGTATGCCTGATCCGCCCTGCGCATTTCCCCCAGAAGCCGCTGCATGGCCCCTCCTCCTTAATGCTTTTCGTCCAATCCTGCCAGTTGCAGTTCATAAAGTTTCTTGTAAATGCCGCCTTTTTCCAATAGTTCCTGATGGGTGCCTTCCTCCCGGATTTTGCCCTTGTGCATTACGATGATTTTATCCGCATGCTGGATGGTGGACAGGCGGTGGGCCACCATGATGGTGGTGCGCCCCTGCATCAGTTTTTGCAGGGCATCCTGAATCCATTGTTCCGTTTCGGTATCGATGTTGGCGGTGGCTTCATCCAGTATCAGGATGGTGGGGTCATAGGCCAGGGTTCTGGCAAAGGAAAGCAGCTGCCGCTGCCCGGCGGAGAAGGTGCTGCCTCTTTCTGATACACGCTCCTGATAGCCCTTATGCAGTTTATCAATGAACCGGTTGGCATTTACATGAATGGCCGCCTCCTGCACCTGTTCATCGGTAATTTCCTCATTGCGCAGGCGGATATTGGAGGCAATATCCCCGGTGAAAATGAATACATCCTGCTGCACCTGGCCGATGGCACGGCGGATTTGCTCCCGGGAAAGCAGGCGGATATCCACCCCATCCATTTTGATGCTGCCCCGCTGCACGTCATAATACCGGCCAATCAAATGCAAAATGGAGGATTTTCCGGCGCCGGTGGCCCCCACAAAGGCCACCTTCTGGCCGGGCTTGATGGAAAAGGACACATCCCGCAGCACATAATCCACATCGTTATAGGCAAACCACACGTTTTCAAACGTAATTTCCCCCCGGACGGATGGCAAAACCTTGGGCTGTTCCGGGTCGTTCACGATGGGCTTGGTATCCAATAAGGTAAAGATTTTTTCGGCAGAGGCCACGGCGGATTGCAGGGTGGTCAATTGTTCGGCCAAATCCTGCACCGGCTCAAAGAAGGAATTGATATACTGCACAAATTCGTACAGCATGCCGATGGTGATGGCGCCGGTGAGCACGCCCCGGCTGCCGGTGCCCAGCACAATGGCCAGGGCAATCACGCTGGTCATATAAATGCAGGGGCGGAAAATGGCGTTAATCATCAGTTCCTTGAACCCGGCCTGATACAAATCGCCGCTTTGCTTGCGGAAGGATTGATATTTTCTTTCTTCCTGGTTGAAAATCTGAATCAGCTTCATACCGGAAAGGTGTTCCGAAAGGAAGGTGTTCAGGGCGGTCACCTTGGTTTTCACCACGCTGTAGGCGCGCCGTGCAATCTTGCGGAACACATAGGTGAGGGTAATCACGATGGGGATCATGATGAACCCAAAAAGGGCAATCCGCACGTTCATGGACAGCATCACCGCCGCCAGCCCCACAATTTTGATGGAATTGCGGAACAGGTTCACCATGATGTTGGAATACAAATCGTTGATGGCCTCCACGTCGTTGGTGACCCTCGTTACGATTTTCCCCACCGGCGTGGTATCAAAAAACCGCATGGACAGCTTTTCCACATGCTCAAACACTTCGTTGCGGATGGCATAAATGATGCTCTGCCCCGTTTTTTGCAGCGTTAAATACACCACCCGGTTGCAGATGAACAAAAGGATCAATACCCCGATGTACATCCCGGCGGATTTGAGAATGCCCAGAAACCTTTCCTCCACCTGTTCGCCGGGGGCATAGTTTCCGGTGATGTAGTTATCAATGGCGTTGCCGATCAACTGGGGCCGGATCAGCTCCAGCACCGTCACGCAAATCACCAGGGCAAAGCACAGGAAGATGGCCTTCTTATGGGGCTTCATGTAGCCGATCATCCGAAGCAGGGCATTGCCCTCATACTGCACATCGCTGTTTTCGTCTATCTTTTTCCGAAACAGGCTCATTCGGCTTCACCGCCTTCCCCTTCCAGCTGCTTCTCCAGCTGCTGCTTGCGGTATACCCCGGCATACAGGCCGTTCAGGGCCAACAGTTCTTCATGGCTGCCCAGTTCCGCCACCTTGCCTTCTTCCAATACCAGAATTTTCTCCGCCTGCTGCAAGGTGGAAATGCGGTGGGCAATGAGGATGGTGGTTTTGCCCCGGCGGTTTTCCTTCAGGTTTTGCAATATCTTTTCTTCCGTATCCGTATCCACGGCGGAAAGGGCGTCATCCAGAATCAAAATGGGGGCATCCTTCAACAGGGCCCGGGCGATGGAAGAGCGCTGCTTCTGCCCGCCGGAAATGGTGGCGCCCCTTTCCCCCACCACGGTTTGGTAGCCATCCGGGAATTCCACAATGTTATCATGAATGCAGGCATCCTTCGCCGCCTGCTCAATTTCCGCAAAGGGCACGTTTTCCACGCCGAAAGCGATGTTGTTTTCAATGGTATCGGAGAAAAGGAAATTATCCTGGGGCACATAGGCAATGTTCTGCCGCAGGGTTTTCAAAGGAATGCTGCGGATGGGCCGGCCATCCAGCAGGATGCTGCCCTCCTCGCAGTCATACAGCCGCAAAAGCAGGTTGGCCAGCGTTGTTTTGCCGCTGCCGGTGCGGCCCATGATGGCCAGGGAAGACCCGGCCTTCACCTTCACCGAAACGTTTTTCAATACCTGCACCTTCTCCGCATCGGGATAGGCGAAGGTGAGGTTTTTGATTTCCACGTCCCCCGTCATATTTTCCACATTCTCCACGTCGTCCCCGTCCACAATTTCCGGCTTTTCGCAGAAAATGCGGAAAATGCGCCGGAGGGAGGCCATGCCCTGAGAAATGGAGGTGATGCATTCGCCCACCGCCATCATGGGCCACACCAGCATGCCGATATAGCTGTTAAAGGCAATGAACTGGCCCACGTTGATGGTGCCCTTGATGGCCAGATAGCCGCCAAGCAAAAGCGTAATCAGCAGGCTGGAGCCGATAATCAAATCCAATACCGGCATAAACAGGGCCCGCAGCCGCACCACGGCCATGTTCTTTTCCTTGTTCATCAAATTGGTTTTGGCAAAGGCGTACAGTTCTTTTCTTTCCTGCACAAAGGCCTTTATTACCCGGATGCCGCTGACGGCCTCCTGCACCTGATCGGTGAGATCGGAAAAGGCTTCCTGCTTGGCCAAAAAGCGCTTGTGCATGGCCTTTCCGTAAAACAGATCCGCAAAAATAATCAGAATCAGGGGAATCACCGCTATCAGCGTCAGCTGGGCGTTCACATAGGTGATCATTTTGTACAGCACCAATACCAGCATCACCGATGCGTCAAAAGTGGTAATCACCGTCATGCCAACCAGCATCCTGACGCTCATCAAATCATTGGTGAAATGGGCCATCAGATCGCCGGTTTTGTGGCTGTTGTAATACCGCATGGACATGCCTTCCAGATGATGAAACATATCATCCCGCATCTCCCGCTCAATGGACCGGGCCGCCCCGAACAAAAAGAACCGCCAGCCAAAACGGCCCAGGGCAATCAACGCCCCCATCAGCACAATTTTCCACACAAGGTTCATCACGCCCTGCATATCCAGCGTGCCATCCGAAAGGCCATTGGTGATGCTGCCGGTGAACTGGGGAATATAGGTGTTCACCAGGTCCACCGCAAATAAGGCCGCAATGCCCAATACATACTGCAGCCAATGCCCTTTCACATACTTTGCGGCAAATTTCACTTCCTGCATGCTTTCCTCCAAAAAAAGGACGATATCATTTTTATTTTACCATGCTTTTCCTGAAAAAGAAAGCAAAAAAAGCCGGAAAGCCCATTGGGCCTTCCGGGAAATACGATAAATATAAAAGAAGAAAACGCTGCCTGCGAAAACGAAGAAAAAGGCCTTCTGCATCATTCTTTACAAGACCATATTTCTATTTATTTCTTTTTGAACAGCGAAATGCTGTTGACAGCAACAGATGCAAGGGTAAGAACCCACAGCACCCCGGATGAGCCGGGCATCACATCCATCAATGCACTCCAGTCCTCTTTCACAACCCATTGCTCAGATTGATTCAAAAAGGCGCACAGCGTAAATGCCGTACACGCCATGCTGGCAAATCGAAACCATTTCGCATCCCGATGCCGCAATGTGCAGATCAGGTTCAAGGTTGCCGTAAGCACGGCCGCAAACCAAAAGAACAGCCACATATACTTCCCATCCTCCCATTCTTTTTTCCATTCTATCACACAAAAACAAACGCCACAAGAAAAGGACGGAAAACCTGCTTTCCATCCCTTTTGCTATCTTGCTTTTTTACACAAAATTCATCAGCAGCACCAATAGCAGGCTGGGGGTTAATGCCCCGGCAATCAATTCTTCCTTGGTGTGCCGCTTCAGCCGCATGGAGCTGACAAACACCGGCACCAAGTCGG
>JAZUQI010000062.1:0-5520 GCA_045605625.1 Clostridia bacterium | reverse complement strand
CCGCCGTCATGGTTTCCGTGCCATCCGTAAAATGCGCATGCAGCCATTCGTAAGTGCCTGTTGTGTTTCCTTCCACTTTCAGTTCGATCTGCTGGGCCATTGTCAGTTCTATGCGCAGTTTTTGCACATCTTCTGCACCGGCTTCGCAAGCAGCCAGCATTTCTTCCGCTGTCTGGTATTCCGCCTGCGAAGCATAAAGCTCAAACCACAGGGCATCCTCGGTGCCAAGGCCCTTCACCACTTCCTCCACCCCATCGCCAGCAAAGGTGATTTCCACATAGGCTGCCGTTTCATCCGCCGTGCTGTAGTTCACGAGGGTAAGGGTTTTCCCCTGCCATTCTTCCGGCATTTCCTGCTCCTGCGTATCGGCAAGGGCCTGTTCCATGGCTTCGGGGTTTTCCGCTTCGCCCATAAAGGCGTACACTTTTTCCATCAGGGGAATCAGCCGGTTCTGGGCCTTTTGAAGCAGCTGAAAGAGTTCCTCCGCCGGCATTTCAATCACGTTCTTTTCCGTGAATACATAGCCCTCAAAAGCATATTCGCCCGTTTCCGTTTCCTTGATGTGGGCCTGCAAAGATGCCTGCGCATCATTTAGCAGGTCCGTCAGCGTTTCCTGGGCTGCCGCAAGCACGCCCTCCAAAGTGGGCATCTGTTCCTTCTGTGCCATCTCTTCCGCCGTTGCGCACAGGAGGAAATTGGGAAACAGGGTGCTTGCAATCAAGCACTCCTCTTCCGTAACGGAAATTTCAAGCGCAGCCAGTTCTTTTTCTTTCAGTTTTCCATAAATCCCCAACCGGCCATCGGTATCCGTCTTGATCTGAAAGGAAAGCGCATTCAGCAGATCACACAGGGCAGCATATTGCTGTTTCTGCGCTTCCGCAATGGCGCTTATCGCCTCATCGGAAAAAAGCCCGGTTTCGTTGAACATTTGAATTTGCATCATATCCGGCTCAAGATGCAGCGTTATATCATACTGAGCCATTATTGGGCCTTCCGTTTCAGCCGCCAGGGCACCGGAAACCGAAAGCAGCAAAATGAGCAGCCAAATCAAGCATTTTTTCATGGGTGCACGCCCTTTCTTTTCTTGTTTTTTCCATCATATCGCATAGCACCGATAGGTGCAATGCCATCCTTGGCTAACGGGCTAAAATTTACATTTTCATGGCCGTTTTCACTCTGCCGGAACCGTCAGCATATTCAGCAAAAATTGCATTTCCGCAGGAGCCGCCTGAATGGCGTTCACAAGCAATCCATTCAGCCCCATCTGCATATCCATGCTCAGGGCCTGGCTTCCGTCTTCCCCCATTTCGGCCAGATTCAGCAGCTGCTTTTCGCCCTGCTCCACCGGGGCAATTTCATCCACCGGCATCAGCGCAGCATTCAAAACCGCCAGCGGCGCATCCTCGCTCTTCACATACAGTTTCGCCACCGCTTCCTTCATGCCGTCCCTGCTGTCGCACTTGCGCACGTCCACCCGGATGGGGGTGCCGGTTACAAGGGCCTCTGCGGTGAAATAGGTTTCTTCCTCCGTTTCGCCGCTTTCCCAGGCAGCGGTTACGGCGGCATTTCCATCCCCTTCGTATGCATCGGAAAGCAGGGCCATTTCCCCTCTATCCCCCACCACAGCCACTTGCAGGGTGGTATTTACCGGCATATTGCCCACCAATTCCCCAAAGAGATACTGGGGTAAAAAGCCATCCGCCGTCTTTTGCCGATACAGCGTAAGCTGCAGGGGCATGGAAAGCATATCTTCATCCGCCGGGCGGTTCACATTCCAGTTCAGCTGCACCGCTTCCTCCGGAATGCCGATTTCCCCCAGATACGTTTGCAAAAGGGGCACAGCCCGGCCAAGGAACATTTCCATGGCATCCGCCATTTCCCCCACGGTGAACGCATAGGCCGCCTGATGGTTAAAGGAAAGGGGGCCGCCCAGGGCAAACACCAAAAAATCCTCTTCCGCCGCTTCCACCAAATGGCTTTCCAGGGTATTGTTCATTTCCTGCAGCAGGGCAGCCATACCGTTTTCCAGCCGCTCCCCGGCCGCTTCCATTTCCGCATCCTTCGGGCTTTCATCCGTTTCCGGCAGGAACAGGCCATAGTTTGGCAGCATGCTGGAAAGCAAAACCTGCCCATTCGTTTCCATCAAGAACAGTTCCTTTTCGTTCAGCAGCACCTTAGCCCGGTGGATTTTCTCATCCGCTTCCACATAAAAAGTGCAGCCGTTCACCAGCCGGATCAGGTTTTCCAATATGTCCAGCTGTTCATCCGTCACATCTTCCCCGGTGTTCAGGGCCCCGGCCTGCAATAAATAAAGGGCCAGGTCGCCGTTCACCTGCACATTGGCCGCAGCCGCAAAGGCCTCTTCTTCCGCCGCCGCCATACCGCAGCCCATCATCCATAAAGCCAGAAACAAAGCCAGCATTTTTTTCATATTTTTTCCCTCCTTTGGTTTCCCCTGTATTTTACCACACATTCCCCCGCCCCTCAAGAAAAGCGCCGTACATCTTCCGTATTTTTACAAAAAATGCGCTGCCCGGAAAGAGCAGCGCACTTCTTGTTTTTTTCAATTATTCCACAACGGTGGGTTCAGGCTGAACCTGCAGGGCGGTGATGGCGTTCATCAGGGCCTGCACCTGTTCGGGGGCAGCCTGCACGGCCTTCACCAGCACGGTGTTCAGGCTCTGCTGCAGTTCCAGGGTCAGGGCCTGGCTAGCTGCTTCGCCATTTTCACCTTCCAGCATTTCGGGGGTGAGGATGGTTTTGCCGGTCAGGTCAGCAGCGGCCACTTCGCCATTCAGGGGACGCATAGCAATGTTCACGGTGGCCATGGGGGCCTGATCGGTGAAGAAGTACAGGTTTACCGTCATATCGCAGCCGCCTTCGGCAACGGCCTTGCTTTCCACATCGGCACCGATGAGCGTGCCGGAAGCGATCATGGTGAAGCTTCCTTGCATATCTTCATCCGTTGCGCCTTCCAGCACGGCCACTTCCAGCACCACCGCTTTGCTGGCGCCGGTCATAGCGTTCTGATAAATCTGTTCGGCGGTTTCTTCGCCCTTGCCGGCATAAACGGCAATATCCGTAAGCTTATCCAGTTCGGCCAGCGCCACATACACCATATCCGTGCCGTCAGCAATTTCCACCAGGTTGTAGCTGTAGCCTTCCTTGGCAGTTTCGCCTTCCATGATCACATATTCGGAAATGATGATGGGGGTATCCTGTTCCCCTTCGGGAATGGGCATGGTGGCCAGATTGGCTTTCAATTCTTCCAGGTTCATTTCTTCGGGCATCTGCGCACCGGTCTTCTGCATATAAACATCCAGCAGGTCCACAATCTGGTTCAGGGCATCCCGCAGGGCCGTCATCACCTGGGAGGCAGGCACGGAAACAACCGTCACATAATTGAAGGTCACTTCTTCGTTATAAGCCAGTTCATAGGGTTCGGCAGCGATCACCGTGGCGTTCAGGGAAGCCATGGCATCCTGGAAAACCTTTTCCAGCGCAGCCACAAATTCCGCTTCTGCCTGCTGGGCAGCAGCCATATCCATCTTCATGCCTTCCATGTTCACCTGGAAAGCGTAGGAGGGCAGCACATCCGTCACCAGCACAACGCTGTCTTCCTTCACAGTGCCCTGCATGGTGACCATGGGCTGTTCGTTCAGGTTGGCAACAAAGTTCACATTTTCCGTATCGGTTTCCACATGAATGCAGGCAAGGTTCACCACATCCAGCAGGGAGCTGACCACTTCGGGGCTTACGCCTTCGCCCATCATCATCACGTTGAGAACGCCGGAAGCCATTTCCTTGTCCACGTTCACATCCATTTCCATGGTGTAGCCGTTGGTATAGTCGGTAGCGGCCAGGGCGCCCGTGGTGCCAAAGGCCATCACCAGAACCATAAGCAGAGCCAATAATTTCTTCATCGGTTTGTTCCTCCTTCTGTTTTACAGGTGCATTGTAGCATAGTTTCAAAAAACCCACAAGTCATTATATCACAGCCTGTGCGGTTTTAGAACATCCAAAACGACATTTTACAATTCGGGCAGCGTTACCGCCTGGTTCAAGGGCGCCAGCAGGATGGCATCCAGCAGAGCCTTGCGTTCCTCCATGGGCATTTCCTTCACCATCACCACGTTTTCCAAATCCGCCATGGCGCCGGCATCAAAGTAGAACGCCGTTTCCATATTGCAGGAAAGGGCCAGGGAGGTTTCCTTTTCCAAATCCATCCACACCAGGGCCGCTTCCAGATAGGAAACCGTGCGTTCATCGCTGGTGGTGGTGTAGCGCAGATCCAGCGTGATGCGCTGGGCGGGGCCCGCCGTCTGTTCATCCGGGGTGAGGGTGACGGTGCCCTGCATCAGCCTTTCGCAAATATCCGTTTGCAGGGAATAGGTTTCATCCATGGCCTGCCAGGCATACACAAAATCATACCCCACATGATCCATACCGCCCTGAGCATTGAGGGCATCCATCACCAGTTTGCCCTGATAGGCATTGGTGCCGTCCGCCTGAGCGGAAAAGGCAAACTGCTCCGCCCGGTCGTTTTCCAATGTAACGGCAAGGCCGCCGTCCCCTTTCACCGTCAGGCTGCCCCGCTGCCACTTATCCAAAGGCAGCAAGCCGGAAGGAGCATTTTCCCCAAAGCCTTGGCCGAGGCTTGCCCATTCCCCTAGGGGCGGCAGGGGCATTTCAATGCCGTCCAGCATCAGCTGGCCCCGGCTGTCAAACCGGCGGATCACCGTAATATCCCCTTCCAGCGGCAGGGCCTGCACCAGATCCGCAAATACGCTTTCCATGGCCGGGTTCAGGTACATTTCCGCATCCGTGCCCCCCAGCACTTCCTGCAAAAGGGCCAGCGTTTCCGTATCCCGGTAGAAGGCGGATAAAAGTTCCCCCATTTCATCCTTCACTGCCTGCGCAGGCAAGGTGCAGTTCAGTTCGCTGTACAGCATATCCCCATCCTGGCCCATGGCGGTGCCGGTGTAATCATTCATCCACATGCTCAGCCGGGTTTCATACAGGGCCAGCCGTTCCTGGGCCGCCGCATGCCAGGTTTCATCCGCCTGTTCAAACAGCTGCATCATATCCGCAAGCCCGGGCAGGGTGCTTTCTTCCTGCCGGAACAGGGATAAAAGCTGCACCGCATCCGTTTCCAGCAGGTAAAACGTGCCGTCGCCGGATACCATATCGCCCCCCAGGGCCAATTTATCCTCTTCCACAAGGTACGTAAGCTTCTTTTCTGCGCCGTCCCCGGTTTCCACCACGGCCTGGCCGCCCCGGCCCACCCTGGGGGAATTGCTGTAGGAAAAGGTGATGATGCTGCCGGGCAGGGTGGATTTCAGAAGCTGAAAGGTTTCTGCATCCATGGCAGCGGTTTCATTTCCGGTTACGGAAAAGGTAACGGTGCCTTTCACGGCCATGTTCCCGGCCTGGCCCCAGAATTTTTCATCCACGGTATAGCTCACCGCCAGCGCCGGTACGCACATCACCACAAGGGCCGCTGCCAGTAAAAAGGCCATT